>JAGDAL010000184.1 GCA_017959525.1 Lachnospiraceae bacterium
AATTCCAGATTTATCCGGAGCGTATGCGTGAAGTGGCAGCGAAGCCGGTAGGCGCAAATGGTATGGTGGTATCCTGGGATAAGTTAGATCATGTTTCCGGTTATCGCGTTGATGTTATGAGAACAGATAGTGCTGTTCCGGTAAAGACAGTAGATGTAAACAATGGAAATACCACAAGTACAACCATTGACGGACTTGCAGAAGGAACCACTTACAGCTTCCGAGCATACAGCTACGTGACAGTTGAAGGAACAACCTACTATGGATTGCTGAATAGTATTACAACCTCAACGGGAATTTCTACACCGCAGATTGCAACCACTTCTACCGTAGCTAAGAAGGCAACGGTAACCTGGAGAGCAACCAATGCAGGCGTGAAGTACATTATTTACCGTAGCAATACGGCAAATGGTGAGTACAAGCTGATTGCAATCACGAAGACGGACGCCAGCAGCTTTACAGATGTAGGATTGACCAGAGGAAGTACTTATTATTACAAGATAAGGGCATTCCGTTATCCGGACGAGTACGGTGAGTATTCGGATGTATCCGCGGTAACTGTAAAGTAGGAACATGCAGGAAAAGAATCAACAATTTACCATTGGAGAGTTCACCTTCGATACCTTTCATGAGTATCGAGATGCACAGGAAGATCTGAAAAAAATTGATTTGATTAACCAGGAGTTGGACATTCACGACCAGGAAGTAGCAGTACGTCTGTACAACATGCTGCGAGATGGTCAGATTACGTTCAAGTCCCCCATCGGAGAGCAGTTCGCCACACATATCGCTGATATTGTGGCAGCAGGCTACGAGGATTTATTAGAAGATAAGGCAGTTGCAAAAGAGGCAGCACAGAAGTTCCAGTACCAGAAGGTACTGGGACGCCTGGCTGCTGTCCTTGCGGTTGCCTTTTTTGGGTATTTCATCTATGCCGAAGTGGCAGAGGTGATGCACACCAGAGAGTTGGAACGCTTGGCGAGAGAACGCCAGGAAGCCATGCAGCAAACGGCGGGAACAGAAGAATCATCACCCGCTGTAGAGCCGCAAACCACTGAAGAGGATACGACGAATCAAACAGAAGAGAGCAATCCGTTTGCCAGAGATCAACTGATTGATCCGGCGAGCTTAAGCGTCTTACCGGAGTATGAAGAGTTCTTAGCGCAGAATCCGGACTTGGTCGGATGGTTGACGATTCAGGGAACCAGTGTAGATTATCCGGTGGTTCAGAAGACGGATGATAATGAGTATTATCTGGATCATAGCTTCGACGGGACAGAGAATTCTGCGGGAACCATTTATGTGGATTATCGAAGCGATATTGTAAATCCGACCACCAACACTATGGTATACGGACACAATATGAAGAACGGTACCATGTTTGGTAGCTTGAAGAATTATCTGCAGGAAGACTTCTTCAAGGAGTATCGCTACATCCAGTTCAATACGATCTATGAACATCGCCTCTATCAGGTGGTGTCTGTGGGACTGTCGGAAGTGGCGTATCAGGATGAGAACGGATATCGTTATTACAATTTCATCCAAGCCAACAACATGGAAGAATGGCAGGAATTCGTAGATAATGTAAGCTCGCTTGCCATCTATCAGAGTGATGTGACGTTATCCCCGTCGGATGAGATCTTAACCTTGTCCACCTGTAACAGTTATACGGAGGACGGAAGGCTCTTCATCGTAGCAAAAAGAATCCAGTAAAATAGCGCTTATGCCGATGTGGCATAAGCGTTTTTCTATATGCGGGAAAAAACGGGAGAAAAACGTAGGAAAAAGCGCGATTTTTATAGCCAAATGACGAAAAGAATGCTACTATACTATATGTAGTAGTTTATAAAAAGATAAACTACACTAATTTTGTAAATCATTATTTTCATAGGGGATCCAAGATGAAAAGAGGAACAAAAATAGGATGGCTACTGATTGCGGTATCAATCATGCTTTCCGTATGGGTAATCATCAGTACCAGTACAACTGCAGATGACGGATATACGGTGGAGAATGGAGTGCTCACGGCGATTCCAAGCACCGGCAGCATTACTATTCCGGATGGAGTTACCAGCATCAAAGAGAATCTATTCAAAGATCACACCGAGATTACATCGATTTCAATCCCTGATTCAGTGACTGATCTTGGAAGTGGATTCCAGGGATGTACCGGGTTACAGACCGTAACCATCGGAACGGGTATCACAAGTTTGGGAGCGAATACGTTCTATAACTGTACCACCCTTTCTACGGTGAACTTCCCATCTACACTTACGACAATTGGTGCAGATGCGTTCAAGGGCTGTAAGGGACTGAAGACCATTGATATTCCGGCCTCCTGTACAAGCGTTGATCCAAATGCATTCAGCGGATGTTCCAACTTGCTGGGATTCTCCTTATCCGGAGGAAGTGCAACTTATTCCGTAAGCTCTGATAACTGCTTATACTCCTTGAATGGAAGCACATTAGTGAATGTACCGGACGGTAAGACAACCATCACCATTCCGGATACCTGTACTGAAATTGCAGCAGGTGCCTTCAATGAGTCCAACGTATCATCTGTAACGATTCCACCATCCGTAGGTGCCATCGGTGCACAGGAGAACTGGGCAGTAGCCGAGATCTGGGGTGATATGGGATCCAAAGCATATGAATATGCAATGGCCAACGACATTGAGTTCAGAGATTTGTCCGGCGGTGGCGGCGGAAGCACCGATGTATACGAGATCATCCAGGGTGCTGACCAGACTTACACCAAGGGCAGCGGCGCAACCGTAACCATTACCGGTGACGGCGACTTCGCAAACTTCAGTAGCGTTCAGGTAGACGGAACTGCAATCGATGCAGCGAACTACTCCGTAGTAGAGGGTTCCACCGTAGTAACCTTAAGCAACGCATACTTAGAGAGCTTGGGCAACGGCAGCCATACCTTCACCATCGTATGGAATGACGGAACCGCAAGCACCACATTGACCATCAAGGCAGCAAATGATCCGAGCACACCGGGCAACAGCACCGGATACACCATTACCTCCGGAGCAGGCGGTACATGGACCAAGGGTAGCGGCGGAACCTATAGCATTACAGGAAGCGGCCCGTTATCCGAGTTTGCAGGCATTAAGGTGGACGGTACCACCGTGGGAGCAAGCAATTACTCCGCAACCACATCACCGACCATCATTACCTTATCCAATGCATATTTGGAGAGCTTAAGCGTAGGAACCCACAGCATTACCGTTGTATGGACCGGCGGAACCGCAACTGCGAACTTCACCGTTGCAGCAGCAGGCACAACCGGTAAGGATTCCACAGGAAGCACTTCTAAGACTACAACAACGACAACAACCAAGACCTCTACCGGAACAGGAACCTCCCACACGAAGGATTCCACACCGAAGACGGCAGATATCTCCATCGATCCGAGATACTTCTTGGCACTGGGTGTAATGTTAGCAGGAATTGCAATCGTCATTAACGGACGTGAGAAACAGATCAATTACGTAAACAAGAAACGTAACGAATAGAATAAAAAAGTAATCCCCTGTCGATGTGAAATCGGCAGGGGATATTTTTATGCCTCTTCGGCTGCGAGTGTCTTAACGGAATTCAAGGCACGGGATACGGCTGGGATTGCAAGAACAACCAGTGTAATCAGGGCCTCCAGACCAAGGTAAGCGCCGTTATAAGCGGCGGAGTATAAGAATGGACTGGACAGAATGCCGGTATCCGGAGCGTAAGATCCGAAGAAAATCACGCCGGATAAAATAGCGAAGAAGTAACGTCCAAGGACAGCTACGATGTAACCCTTAACCAGGCCATGCTTGGAGTTGCGGAAAATACCGGACAATCCCAAAGCGCCGAATGCGAAGATGTAATCAACGAACATCTGTGGCAGGCTGATGATGTAAGGATCGATGATCATCTGTAGGATACCGTAAGCGATAGCAGCAGTAAGACCGGAACCAAGGCCGAACCAGTAGCCGATGAGTACGATAAACATCATGGAAAAGAGGGTGACAGAACCGCCCATTGGAAGGTGAATCAGCTTAATCATAGAAGCAACGGTAGCAAGTGCGATAGCCATTGCGGAAAAAGCGATTCCCTTGGTAGAGAACTTGCTCTGGCTGCGAGCGCCGAAGATGGCTGCGCCAATAATTAAGAGTACAAGCATCACAGCTACCATCAGTGCATAACCCGCCGTCGTAAATCCGTAGGTCGTTCCCCATTCATCTGTTACAGAATTGAAAAATAGTGACATAAAAAAACTCCTCCTGTCTATCATGCTAGGAGAAGTGTAACGATGCTTCCTTACGCCGGTATGATCCGGATCAAGTATTAAGGGTTAACGGACAAGCCGTCTCTCAGCAGAGTACTGCACCCCTAGCAGATATAATATTGTCAAAAGTATTGTAGCAATTGTTGGGAAAAAGTAAATAAAAAAAAACACCGATTATCCATAGATAATCGGTGCGCTGTAATCTTAATCTTCGGAAGACTCTTCCGTCTCTTCTGTCGGTTCCTCTTCGTCAGAGGAAATCATCTCCGGAACATAATCCGGTGAGAAATAGGTCATCTCGTTGGAAGAACGGAATACCGTGGAGGAAGAACCAACCTGGTTTACCACAATGGTATCGCCGTCTGCAACCGAATCCTCATCAATGGTTAAGCACTGTCCACTGCTGTAGGTAGTGGAGACCTTCTCGCCGTTGACGTAGACCTTACTCCACTTGGTGAAGTTGTCACCGTAGAGATAGAGCTTACCGTTGAAGTTGTAGACGCG
>JAGDAL010000185.1 GCA_017959525.1 Lachnospiraceae bacterium
AAAAAGATGCAAAGTAAAATCACAGAGATGTAATACATCAGGTTCACAAGTTTTAGATTGCCGCCCAGGAAATCATTCAGCGGGGTGTACAAATCATAGCAATTCAAAATCTTCGTCAGTACATTGCCGGTAGAAGAAATCATATTGGTCAGATTCGTCATGATATATCCTAAGAACAACAGCACGAAGGATAAGACCGCACTGATCAGCTGATTCTCCGTCAAGGAAGAAGCAAACATACCGATGGCAAGGCAGGTCAATCCATAGAAATAGAATCCCAACAATGCCACATATCCGGTTAAAAACGGCACTTCACCAAAGAACTGTAACAACAGTGGAGATAATGCCATCAGTGCAATACAAATGGTAAAGGTCGCAGCCAAGGCCAAGTACTTGCCCAATACCACCTGTAAGGTAGATACCGGAGACGTCATAATCAACTGGTCCGTCTTACTTCTACGCTCTTCGGAAAAAATGCGCATGGTAAGAATCGGCGCAGTAAGCAGCATTACAAATACAATGCCGCTTAACGTATAACTGATGCTACCGTATCCCTGGATCAACTGATACAAGGTAAAATACAATCCGTAGAATGCCATGGTTACACCGATGAAAATCCATCCGGTGATATTCTGAAACAGAGCACGGAACTCTCGCTTAAATATTGCTGTCATCTTCTGCATCCTCCTCTGCTTCTTCGTTTTCTTCCTCCGGCTCGCTTGCATAGGTATCTGCAGTCATCTGAAGGAAGACATCCTCTAAGGACTGTCCGACTTCCTTCATCTCAAAGATGGCAAATCCGGCAGATGCCAAAGCAGTAGATACCTGGGCACGAATATCCTCATGGGAATCCGCAGTAATAACGAGGTGTGCCATCTGCTTCTCTAAGGCTTCCCCATCGACATTCGCTACATGTGGCAATGCCAGAAGTACCTTCTTCGCTTCTTCCACATCCCCCTGTCCCACCACGTCAATAGACTGGGCACTATGCAAGTGCAATGGCAGGTTCTGGGTGGTATCACTTAATACCAGCTTGCCCTGGGAAATAATAAATACATGGTCACAAACTTCACTAATCTCGGAAAGAATGTGGGAGCTTAAAATCACTGCATGATCCTCTTTTAAGGAGTAGATCAGTTCCCGCACTTCTGTAATCTGCTTCGGGTCCAAACCAACCGTCGGCTCATCCAAAATGATAACCTCCGGATTACCAATCAAGGCCTGCGCTAGGCCTACACGCTGGCGATAACCCTTGGAGAGGTTTCGAATCAGCTTATCACAGACACCGGTGATTTGTGTTTTTTCCAACACATCAATCACTTCATCCGTGCGACGCTTCTTCGGCACGCGCTTCAATTCTGCAACAAACTTCAGATATTCCGTAACCGTCATATCCAGATACAGCGGCGGAATCTCCGGAAGATATCCGATATTTTTCTTGGCAGCAATGGCATCCTTAAAAATGTCATGTCCGTCAATCAGCACTTCACCGCTGGTTGCAGCCAAATACCCCGTCATAATATTCATGGTCGTTGACTTACCTGCACCGTTCGGTCCAAGCAGTCCATAGATTTTGCCGGGTTCTACCGTAAAAGAGATATTCTCTATTGCCGTTTTCGACCCATAACGTTTGGTCAGATTTTTTACCTCAACCACGTCTCTATCCTCCTAAATTCGATTCTCAAACGCATTTATTCTAGTCCTTAAATGTGAAAACCTTGTGAACAAAAGCGCATCTTTTTACATAAAAATCCCCAAACCATGAAGACTCATGATTTGGGGTTCATCGTTTTATGAATTAGATTGCAGACTTGCGATAGATGATATCGTCACGTCCAGGTCCATTGGAAACCATGGTAATCGGGAATCCGATCTGCTCCTCAATGAACTCGATGTAGTTGCGGCAGTTCTCCGGCAACTCTTCGTAGTTCTTGATACCACGAATGTCGGTCTTCCAACCAGGTAAGGTCTTCAATACCGGCTTCGCCTTCTCAAGCTTAGAGGTAACCGGGAAGTCTGTAGTCACTTCGCCGTCAATCTCATAACCAACGCATACCGGAATCTCATCCAGATATCCAAGGACATCCAATACGGTAAATGCAACATCGGTAGTTCCCTGCATACGGCATCCGTACTTAGAAGCAACACAGTCGAACCAGCCCATACGACGAGGACGTCCGGTTGTCGCACCGAACTCACCGCCATCACCACCGCGACGACGTAACTCATCTGCTTCATCACCGAAGATCTCGCTAACGAATGCACCTGCACCAACGGCAGAGGAATAAGCCTTACATACGGTAACGATCTGCTTGATCTCGTATGGTGGAAGGCCTGCACCGATGGCACCATAAGCTGCTAAGGTAGAGGAAGAAGTTACCATTGGGTAAATTCCGTGATCCGGATCCTTCAAGGTACCCAACTGACCCTCTAAGAGGATGTTCTTACCTTCCTTGATTGCATTCCACAACATGGTGGATACATCACAAACATAAGGAGCGATCATATCACGATACTCATGTAAGGTTGCAAGCAACTCCTCCGGATTCAACAGAGGCTTGTGATACAGATGCTCTAACAATACATTCTTCTGCTCGCAGGTACGAACCACCTTGTCACGAAGAATATCATCATCGAATAACTCGCTGACCTGATAACCAACCTTGGCATACTTGTCAGAATAAAACGGAGCAATACCGGACTTGGTGGATCCGAAGGATGCCTTGCCCAAACGCTCCTCTTCATACTGGTCAAAAAGAATATGGTACGGCATTACAATCTGGCAACGATCGGATACTGCGATACGCGGCATCGGAACGCCCTTGTCTGTAATGGACTTAATCTCATTGAATAATACCGGAATATTCAGTGCTACACCGTTACCGATAACACTGGTGGTATGATTGTAAAATACGCCGGATGGTAATGTGTGCAAAGCAAACTTGCCGTAATTATTTACAATCGTATGTCCGGCATTGGCTCCTCCCTGGAAGCGCACAATATAATCTGCTTCCTGTGCAAGCATATCGGTGATCTTACCTTTTCCTTCGTCACCCCAGTTTGCTCCAACAATAGCTTTAACCATAGCTCTTTTTGTTCCTCCTGATAATCTTTTTCCTTATTCCTTACTCAAAATCCTCAATCTTAATGAAGCTCGGGGTTGCGGTAACCGCAAGAGCACCCGGTCCAATATGACAGGAAATAGATAATGGTAAAGGATTGATAATTATATGATGATCCGGATAAATCTGTTGTAATTCATCACGGAAAATCTCTGCCTCCGCCTGATTCTGGGTATGTGCAATAGAAATCACACAACCGGTAGCATCCGGTGAATGGAAACGCTCATTCAAATCAGTTGCAATGGCATCTACCATCAACTGCTTCGCCTGCTTCAATGTACGAGCCTGCGCAAAGCGATCCAACTTCTCTCCCTGAATCGTAAGTACCGGCTTAATACGAAGCAGCGTACCAATGGCTGCAACCGCCGGTGTCAGACGACCACCCTTCTTCAAATACTTCAGGGTGTCCACCATAATATAAATGGTAGAATCCAACTTCGTCTTCTCTAAGTAATCGCGAATCTCTGCCGCATCCTTGCCTTCATCGGCCATGCGCTTTGCCTCATAGGCAGAAAGCTTCTGGGTTACGGAAATTCGCTGGTTGTTTACAACAAATACCTTGCCTTCGTAATCCTCAGACAACATAATGGCTGTCTCACAGGAACTGGAGAGTCCGCTGGACATTGGGATATAGATGACCTGATCGTGGTCTTCCAATAACTTCTCCCATAAATCCATAACTTCGCCAACCAAAGGCATGGAAGTGGTAATCTCATGATCCTCTTCCTGTAAGTGGAAAAACTCGTCACGAGTCAAATCCACATCTTCATAGTACAGTTGATCATCAATATAAAAAGGCATCGGTAATAAATAGATGCCGGACTTCTTCGCTTCTTCCGGTGTGATTCCACTATTGGAATCAACCAATATAGCAACGCTCATCCCTTATTCTCCTCACAATTTCATTATTCGGAACGCAACGCCTTCATGATAGCATAAAAAAAAGCTGTCGGCAATACGCCGACAGCCTTAATCTCTTACATCATTCCCATTCCAGGTGCTCCGCCTGCAGGCATTGGAGGCTGTGGCTCCTTAATGTCAGCAACAACGGACTCTGTGGTAAGAAGTGTAGATGCAACAGAGCAAGCGTTCTGCAATGCAGTTCTTGTAACCTTAACCGGGTCAAGAATACCGCTCTCTACCATGTCACAATACTCTTCCTTGTATGCATCGAAACCGAAACCAACTTCGGATTCCTTTACCTTATTGATGATAACAGATCCCTCAAGACCTGCATTTGCTGCGATGTAGAATAACGGAGCTTCCAATGCCTTCAAGATAACATTGGCACCGGTCTTCTCATCACCTTCCAAGGTCTCTGCCAACTTTGCAACTTCCTTAGTAGCGTGGATGTAAGCAGATCCACCACCGGAGATGATACCCTCTTCAACAGCAGCACGGGTAGCATTCAATGCATCTTCCATACGAAGCTTAGACTCTTTCATCTCAGTCTCGGTAGCAGCACCTACGCGGATAACTGCAACGCCGCCTGCCAGCTTCGCCAGTCTCTCCTGCAGTTTCTCCTTATCGAAGGAAGACTTGGTCTCTTCGATCTGAGCGCGGATCTGATCCGTCCTGGACTTGATATCCTTCTTCTCGCCAAGGCCATCAACGATGATGGTGTTCTCCTTG
>JAGDAL010000186.1 GCA_017959525.1 Lachnospiraceae bacterium
GCTGCATCCACATCAATATCGGACTCTCGCACCAGACCATAGACCAGATCGTCTTCCATGAAGGCCAGCGGCTTCACCAGCTCTCCGTTCATGGCATGTACATCATAGATATGCTCGGTCTCCAAATCCATCACGTGGATGGCACTGGCTACCTGGGTATCGTCGATCCAGGCAATGTAACGTCCGCTGCCGGCTACCGCATACTGCTGGTCTACCATGTTGGTTAAGAGCTCTTCGTTCTCCAAACTCATCAGGTCTACCTTGATCAAGGTGCCGTCAATCATGATGTAGAAGTTACCGTCGGTGGACTGATACAACAGCTCACTAAATCCTGCATTCAAAATCTGATAGGACTTGGTGGATGCGATGAAGGCCTGCTCCTTGGCCAACTTCTCCGCACTATCATAGTGGAACAAATCGATACCGCACTGTCCCTCGTGGCTGCCGGCATTCATATAGCCGTATACCACGAAATCCATGGTACCGCTCTCATCGATATTTAGAAGGCGAATGTTATGCTCGCCATAATTGGTTCTAGGATCTGTTAAATCCTGTCCCCGGAAGGAGAATACTTCCGTTAACTCCTTGGAGTTCTGGTTGTATTCATAGAGGCTGCCCGCCTGAACAAACGCAACAATGGATCCGGTCTCGTTGGACAGATACGTCATGTTGCTGTCGGTCACTCCAACGGAAATCATGTTATCACTTACATTGATCTGGGTCGGAATCAGCACCTGCTCCATGGAGCGATAGTAATCCAACAGGTACATATGGTCTTCGCCGTAACGTACCTTGAAATATTCTTCTACATTATAATATTCCGTCTGGCCACCTACGTCCCGTCGCATCTGATAATGGAAGACGATGGCATTGTAGTTGCTTCCGATATCCGCTAAGGAAATCACCGGCTCACCCACCTGTACGCCGTCGAAGTTCTTCCATCCAATCTGTGCCAAGCTGGATTCGATGGTGACATACTGTAAGGTATCCTTATTGGAGAACTCGGAGGTCTCCATATAATCCGTTAAGGATTCTTCGTTGCCGTTCATGGCTGCATCATGGAAGTTCTTGGCAAAATCCAGGCACTCCTGTGCATGGGCATCTTCCGGCAGAAGAATTCTGGTGTAGTAGTATAGCTCCCTCTCATCGCTGTTTAGCTTAATTACCAAGAGGTACTCCTGTCCTGCTTCGATCAGGTTCTCTAAGGTCGGAGTAACGGTAATCTCTCCACCGTTCTCATTGAAATCCGTAATCTTGGTCTCGGCGATTTTACGCTCCGTATCCAAGCTTCGAATCTCATAGGAAATCTCGGAGACGTCCGCACCGAAGGTGTGAATCATCATCGGAAGCACACGGCTCTCATCCAGCGGCACCACTGCATCTCGCATGTAGCAGGCATCCATCTGGCGCACATAACCGTGAAGCTCATTGACCTCCGTTCCCAAGGCCGTCATGGAAATGGTCGGCATGGTGGCGTCTTCCATATTCGAAACGTTCTCCGGATCTTTGAAATTCAGCACCACGTTAAAAAATACCAGCGCCAGTAAAAAGATCAAAAACAGAACCACGATTCTTCGTTTGATTTCTTTGGATAATCCCTTTTCACGGAATGTTAGTTGCAATTTTCTTCTCCTATTAATAAAATGCAGGTCATTTGCATTCACTTTTTTAAAATGATATAATTCACGGGATATTAACCAAGGTAGGTTATTCCCAGGGGGCAAATTATGGCAGAAGAGCATACACACGAGCATCATCATCTTCATGCTTATGCAGACGGTGATTCACTCGGCAAAACACATACACATACCATCATTGATGAGAATGGTGTAGAACACACCTATACCCATACCCATTCCCACGAACAGACCAAAGCGGTCATCAATCGTATGAACCGTGCCATCGGTCACATGGAGTCCGTGAAGCGAATGGTAGAAGACGGTCGTGATTGCAGCGAAATCTTAATTCAGATTGCAGCTGTACGCTCTGCCATTAATAATATCGGTAAAATCATTTTAGAAGATCACATCAGCCACACTGTGGTGGACGCCGTTACGACCGGTGACCAGGATGTACTCGACGACTTGAAGGATGCGATCAATAAATTCATCAAATGATTATAACCCAACCCTTGGCCTGAATCAACGTTCTCAGGAGGTTACAACACATTGAAGAAGCTATTGAGCAAGATTGGACAAGGCATCCGGCGTATACCTGCCCTTCTCAAGAAAATTCATATTCCGACACCGAAGTTTATCATTAAGCTTCGCAACTCTGCGCGTTACAATGCTTTCATTGATTTTCTGAACAAACACGCTTTGATTCTTCATATCCCGTTGGCTTTGGGATTTTGTTTCCTGTTAGAGTGGCTTTCCCGCCATTCCTTCTTAGAAGCCTGTGGATTTGTAAGACATCATACGATTCCTTACTTATATAATTCCTACATCATCTTCTGTATTTTTACATTAGTATTCTTGGTACGCAGACGAACCTTCATGCGTATGATGGTTACCTTCTTTTTCTTAGTATTCGGTATCATCAACTGCATCGTTCTGTTAAATCGTGTATCTCCGTTTGGTTTTACGGATATTACCATGATCGGTGATTTGCTTACCATGCAGAACACCAACTATTTTACCAAGGAACAGGCGATGGTGTGCGTGATTGCCATCGTGATTTACTTGTCGCTGATGGTAGTGCTCTTTATTAAGGGCAAGCAGCAGACCCCTCGTATGAAGTTCATCCCACGATTGATTCTCGTGGTTGCCGCTTGGGTGTCCATGCCGCTGACGACTTACGGCTTGCAGGAAGCAGGACTGATGGCTTCCTACTTCGGTAACTTGTCCCAAGGTTACTTGGATTACGGTTACGTCTATGGTTTTGCCACCAGTATGTTGGATCTTGGTATGAACCAGCCGCGAGGCTACAGCGAAGAGACCATCCAGGAGATCTTAGACAAGACCGATATGGGTGAGACCGAGCTTACAACCGAGCAACCGGTGAACGTTGTAGTCATCCTCTTAGAGTCCATGTTTGATGTTTCCGAAGCTGATTTCATCGAGACTTCCGAAGATCCGCTTCCGTACTTGCATTACTTAGAGGAGAACTTCTCCTATGGTCACTTAACAGTTCCGGTTGTTGGAGCCGGTACCTGTAACTCCGAGTTTGAGGTGCTGACCGGTATGAGCTGCCAGTTCTTCGGACCGGGCGAGTACCCACAGAAGACGATTCTCAAGGAAACCGACAGCGAAAGCGTTGCCGATATTTTCCACGAGATTGGCTACGGTACTCATGTTGTTCACAATAACGGCGGTAACTTCTACAGCCGACGCAATGCCTTCTCTATGATGGGCTTTGATACCTTCACCTCCAAGGAGATGTTGGATATTACCGATTACACACCACTTGGCACCTGGCCAACAGATGACATCTTGATTGATGCCACCTCCGATGCCATGGACTTAACGGAAGGTCCGGATTTTGTCTACACCATTACCGTTGAGGCCCACGGCGATTACCCTACCGAAGTGGTAGAGGAGAATCCGGTGATTACCGTAAAAACCACCGGCAAGGATCAGGCTAAGAACAACCAGTGGACCTACTATATTAACCGTATTTACAACGTGGACGACTTCGTGAAGCAGTACTGCCAGATGTTCGAAGATCGTGGCGAGCCGACCTTAGTGATTATGTTCGGCGATCACCTTCCGACCATGGGCTTAACTTCCGACGAGGTCAAGCAGAACGATTTGTATCAGACCAAGTACTGGACCTGGAACAACTTCGGTATGGAGAAGAAGGACCAGGATTTGACCTCTTATCAGTTGGTTTCTACCTACATGGATCGCTTAGGCATTCACGGTGGTACCATTACCAACTACAACCAGTCTATGACCGAGGCCGGTGTGAATCCGAAGTCTCACAAGTACATGGACGGTTTGGAGATGTTACAGTATGACATCCTCTACGGTGACCGTTACCTCTATGGCCAGAAGGACCGTTATCCGGCCAGCGATATTGTGATGGGTTCTAA
>JAGDAL010000187.1 GCA_017959525.1 Lachnospiraceae bacterium
ATTCAGCATATCATACAGTTCCGTGATAAAAGCTTTCCACTGCTCATCATCAGAATCCTCGAAATCTTTGGTTCCGTAGTAGCTGCTGCCTTCAACAAGTTTACCTCCGGGAATAAACTCTCCACTTCCCGCATCATAAAGCTTCCATAGCCTTCGCGGAATCTCCACCATATATTTCGATATGATTGCTGATTTCAAGCGCGTCCTCTATAAACGCAAGACACCAGCCTGCATACTCTGTGCTTCCAAGTTTGCTTTCAGCAAAGCGAATCATATTATCAGTCAGTTTCTCCATCCTCATGTCTGATCATCCCCCATAGCCCATACGGGTCGCGCCTTAGTTCATTTTCATATAACGAAACCACAGACCATATATCAAAAAACATTATCTTGCATTCACCTATTATAGTTTCTTTAATGAGGCCTTTTTCATAGGCCATGTCCTGAATTTTGTACCACGCTTTTACAGGCGGATGCCCTGCTTCCATAAACCACTTATCCGGAGGATACTTTCGGTTAATCTCATCCGTCGGTTCAAATATCTTGTTTATATCATCCGGAGTTATCCCTTCCACATAATGCATTGCTGTAAGCTTATAAATATCAACGCCGAGCATAAGTGCCTTGCCGCCATTCCTGATCGGATAATCAAGGCCACCTGTCAAAGCCTCTTTCCCGTGCCTGCCCCAGCCCGAGGTGCTTATCACATCCTGGCCGGTATAAGTATCCGGGAGTTTGCGGAATGTATCTGCAACAATTCCCATTGCTGTTCTATCTGAGTCAGGCGGTAATACTTTTATCTTTACTGTGATCCCAAGTTTTTTATCTTCTTCGGTAAGCGGCAGTTCTCGGCTTAGCCTAAGCGCCGGCATGAAAATACTTCCTTCCTCCGTGACAATCTCTTTTAGCGTATTTATCACTGTTTTAGCTCCGCCTTCAAGTTCTCCAAAACTGCTAAGTGATGAGTGAACCTCTAATACCATGCCCTTCTCAACCCCAAGTTGAGTCAGCGCATTTTTTAACATTTCCTTTGTAATGAAC
Source organism: Lachnospiraceae bacterium (assembly GCA_017959525.1). Lineage (GTDB taxonomy): Bacteria > Bacillota > Clostridia > Lachnospirales > Lachnospiraceae > XBD2001. The sequence goes on from JAGDAL010000187.1 coordinate 1,042, forward strand.
CAGTAACTCCGTCCCGGGGAGTCAAAATTATTTGGAAAGAAGCACGATGGTTTCACAATTGGCCGTGTTTGGGAACATGTCCACGCAACACATGCGCTTCGGCTCGTAGCCGGCTTCCATGAAAAATGGCAAGTCACGCACCAGGCTGGTTGGCTTACAGGAGATGTAAATCATGGAATCCACCCCATAGCTTAAAATCTTCGGTAATGCCTTCGGATGGATACCGTCACGAGGCGGATCCAACACGATGAAGTCCGGTTTCTCCGTAATATCGTCTAAGACCTTCAGTACGTCTCCGGCTAAGAAATCACAATTCTCCAGGTGATTCTCGGCTGCGTTTTTCTTAGCGGCTTCTACGGCCTCCTCAATGATCTCGACACCGATGACATGGCCTGCAACCGGTGCAAGAACCTGTGCAATGGTGCCGGTTCCGGAATAGAGATCATACACCGTGCTGCCGGCCTTGATATTGCCGGTGTCACTACCGTCCTTCTTGTGTACGATAAAATCTCTGGCCGTATCATACAGCACTTCCGCTCCTAAGGAGTTGGTCTGGAAGAAGCTAAACGGTGTAATGCGGAAATTCAGTCCCAACAACTCCTCTGTAAAATAGTCCTGTCCATAGAGGATGGTAGTTCCCTGGTCTTCCACCACGTCGCTCTCCCGGTCGTTCTTCGTATGAAGAAGACAAGTCAGCTTGCCTTCAAAGGTTAATCCCTGAATAGCCTTGGCCCAATCAGATAACAATTCGTCTTCATTCGCAGGCGCCTGGGTAGTAGTAACTAAGTCTACCAGAATCTCCCCTGTTTTTGCGGCTTTGCGCACCAAGAGATGGCGCAAATAGCCGGTATGCTGCATTTTATGATAATAATCTACGGATTTCTCGGACCAGAAGCGTAAGGTTGTATCGAGAATCAACCGGAAATCTCCATCTACAATGGTACAATCCGGGACGCTGACCACATCATAGAAACTGCCGCGCTTATGCATACCAAGGGTCAATGGGCCGCCCTTCTCGCAGTCTCCGAAAGAGAACTCCATCTTGTTGCGGTATTCACTGCTCACCGGACTTCCCTTGATGCCTTCGAAGATTCGCTCGAAGCCCTCTTCTCCCAACACCGGGGTGAAAAGCTTACGAATCTGGCCTTCCTTGATTTTTAACTCTTCTTCATATGGAATGCCCTGGTATAAGCATCCGCCACAGATGCCGTAGTTCGGACACTGGGGATTGGATTCCAGTGGGGACTTCTCTACCACTTCCAAGAGACGACCTTCCATGCGATCCTTATGCTTCTTGGATAGAACGAATCGTACCTTCTGTCCCGGGATGGCATTCTTGACCTGCACGCGTGCTAACACCTTCTCGGTGCGGGTTGGCTGTCCCTTCTCCTGGATATAGACTTCGTCTTCTAATTCAACAATTCCCTTATAGGGGAAATTGATCTCTTTTACAATTCCTTCGTACTGCTGTCCTTTTTTCATAATTACCTCACATCATTCTTTGAGTCCCTATTATATCATAAAATCCATCGTACTTTGTGCGGATTGCGGGACGGAAATTTCATGGTGCATCCGCAGGCGGTTGTGCTATAATCTTTTTATAGTGAACATGAAACAAGGGGGTAAGCGTTTATGGATATTCGACGGATTACGAAAGACGACATAGCGAATCTCATTGATATTGACGAGTTACGGGATTTCGTAGAGGACAAGGTAGACGTTGTTACAGACTTGGGCAAGAGTGTTTTAAAATACCGCAAGAAGGGGGCCACAAAGACTATGAATACGAAGAAAGTAATTAAGACCATCGTTACAATCGTTGGCATTGTAGCAATTATTGCAGGTATCGCTTATGCGGTTTACAGATATTTGAATGCACCTTGTGAAGATGTGTTTGATGATGATTTCGATGATGCCTTCGACGATGACGACGAAGATTTATTCGATGAAAAATAAAGCGTAAAAATGCCGCGACCGATTTGGTCGCGGCTTTCTTTTATATCTTGGTCATCTTCGCAAAGGATGCGAACATTTTCTTACGGCCGACGTTGTCGAACTCGACGGTCACTTCGAAGTCTCTTCCGCCATCAATGACGGAGACCACTTCGCCTTCGCCAAACTTCGGATGGCGTACCCGATCTCCTTCACCATAATCCAATGCCTTCTTCTCAATCTTGGTTCCAAAGTTCTTAGCTGCTGCCATTGGCTTCTTCTGGGTAAAGATTGGATTGATTTTCTGGGTTGGTGCATCATCTAAGAAATCCGGGAAGAAGCGCTGCTTCTGCTCATAGACTTCTCCGTCTAAGAGTCCGTCCGGAATCTCCTTGACGAAACGGGATACGGCACCATATTGGGTCTCACCACGAACCATACGCGCCTTGGCTGAGGTCATGGTCAGCTGCTTCATGGCTCTCGTAATACCTACGTAGCACAGACGACGTTCCTCTTCGATCTCCGCATCGGAATCGTCTGCGGTGATGGACATATAGCTTGGGAACAGGCCATCCTCCATGCCTGCCATATAGACATTCGGGAACTCCAGTCCCTTAGCCGCATGTAAGGTCATAAGCACGACGTAATCTTCAGATTCATCTAAGGAATCAATATCTGCAATGAGGGCCACCTCTTCTAAGAATCCACCCAATGTCGCATCTTCATGCTCTTCTTCGTAAGCTACTGCCTTGGAGTAGAACTCCTCGATATTCTCAATTCGTGCAGCTGCTTCGTCGGTGCCTTCTGCCTCTAACTCTGCTTCGTATCCGGTCTGATCGATAATCTCACGGATGATGCCTGCCACTCCGAGGTCCGGAAGCTGGCTTCGCATCAGTTGGATAAACAACACGAATGGCTCTACTTTTTTCTCCAGCTTCTTCAATGCCGGATCCATCTGTAACTGTAACAGCGCATCGAAAAACGGCATGTTCAGGGCCGTTGCATAATCCTGTACCTTATCGATGGAAGTTGCTCCGATG
>JAGDAL010000188.1 GCA_017959525.1 Lachnospiraceae bacterium
CCAGCGGAATCAGCTGTGGGATGCCAGCTAAGGCAATCTCTGCCGCAACAACGGCATTGGCCACGCCTGCTGCATTACGGCTCTGGCACGGATATTCTACCAATCCGCCTACCGGATCGCACACCAAGCCCAACATGTTCTGTAACACGGTCGATGCCGCCGCTACACACATCTGTGGCGTACCGCCTAGAAGCTCTACCATCGCAGATGCAGCCATCGCCGATGCCACACCAACCTCTGCCTGGCAACCGCCCACGGCGCCTGCCACGGTTGCATTGCGCATGGCCAGGTATCCAATAGCACCTGCATGGAACAACCCTTCCAACAACTGCTCATCGGAAAACTCATAGACTTCCTGTAACGCCAATAGGATGCCCGGCACAATACCTGCCGAACCAGCTGTTGGCGCTGCAACAATGAGACCCATAGAAGCATTCACTTCCAAGGTTGCCATAGCATAGGTCATAGCCCGACTTAGAAGCGGACCGCTTACTGCCTTGCCTGCATCCATGTGCTCCTGCAACTTCTTGGCCTCGCCACCTAGGAGTCCGCTCATGGACTTCTTCGGCTCCGTAATGGGACCACGGGCTGCATTTTTCATAATCTCCAAGGCACGGCGCATACGCTGCTCTACCACTGCATCCTCGCACTCCGCACCTTCTACCTCCCGGCGTCGCATCAACTGGGAAATCGGAAGGTTGTATTTCTCACATAACCGAAGCATCTCTTCGGCAGAATCAAATTCGTACATATCTCGCTAACTCCACTTCTTAAGGCTCTACCACCACGACTTCGCTGACGGCATCGTTGGCGCGAATCTCCTCGGCCACCTCCTGCGGCAGCTTGCCGTCACTCTCTACAATGGTATAAGCCGTCTTGCCCTTGTCCTCGCGGAACAGGCGCATATAGGCGATATTCACGCCCCGGTCACTTAAGCACTTGGTGATATGGCTGGCCACACCCGGACGGTCCTGGTGCGTTACAATCACGGCGCTGTACTCACCGGTGAAGTGAATCTTAACGGAGTTCATACGGGTAATCTGCACCTTGCCACCGCCAACAGATTCGCCGCGCACCATCATCTTGCGACCGCTGACACCAACCATGTGGATATCCACCGTATTCGGATGCACGTCCCGCTCCTCTTCGTCCACGCGGAAGCGGTAATCGATGCCTCGCTCTTTTGCAATCTCGAAGGACTCCCGGATCCGCTCATCCTCCGTATCAAATCCCATAATGCCGCCTACTAAGGCGCGATCGGTACCGTGACCGTGATAGGTCTTGGCAAAAGATCCGTAGAGGATGAACTCCACGGTCTGCACCGGCTCTGCCAGCATTTTCTGCGCCAGATAGGCAATGGCTGCCGCACCGGCGGTATGGGAACTGCTAGGTCCGATCATATTCGGCCCTAAAACTTCAAAAACACTAATAAATGACATTCCGTCACCTCAACATCTCATAGAATACCCATAGTTTACCACGTCCGTGCATAAAAAAATATAGTTGACACACATGGAAACTGTGATAATATGAAGGCGAACAAAAATTATGCAGAGTAGATTACGAAGCGTTAAGTGCCGAGTGAACAGGGAGTTGTCATTCGGACGAAAAGAGATGATTATTCATCCTTGCGGTTTCGCAGTCGCATCCCGCTGCTACATATGGAGATTATACAACCTCTCTATGTAGACCAAGGAGCTCATAAGGAGGTTATTTTTATGGAAAAATTGAAACAGACACATGTACTGACCATCACTGCAATGCTCATTGCCATTGCCACCGTTCTCGGCTTCTTCAAGGTGCCGTTGAACCCCTTGGTAGAGCTGCGCTTTGCATTCCTTCCGATTGCATCTGCCGGCATGCTTTTTGGCCCTGGCATCGGAGCTATCGTAGGCACACTTGCTGATGTCCTTGGCTATCTTGCGAAGCCAACCGGTCCATTCTTCCCGGGATTCACCATCTCCGGTGCGGTATCCGGCCTTCTGTACGGCCTTTGCCTCTATAAGAAGCCACTGACTGTTCCGCGCGTAATCTTCGCTCAGTTTGTACAGGTTGTTGTGATTAGCTTAATCCTTAATAACATCAACTTAAGCATCCTCTACGGCAACGGATTCTTCGCAGTTATGGTGCCGCGTCTTCTGAAGACTTTCATCATGTTCCCGATTAACACCGTATTGTTGTTTGCCATGTTGAAGGCTATGCAGCAGATTTCCAAGACTTTCCTTCCACAGGAACAGGCTTAATTTCATAAGAACATACAAGAAGCCAGCCTTCCCGCTCCCGGGTCGGTTGGCTTTTTTTGACAATAAAATAGGACAATCGCTCTTACCTGAGGTGTGGGGTTGGTAAGACACGTTGCCCTATTTCCTTTCGGAAGGATTAAGTGTAATTACTATATAGCACACAGATGGACACACTAAGGTCACACTTTTGCGCTTTTTCCAATAAAAAAATCTCCTACGTCTGTAGGAGATTCTTAAAAGTAGATGCGCGATCAGGGTCTCGAACCCTGGACACCATGATTAAGAGTCAGGTGCTCTACCAACTGAGCTAATCGCACATAGTTGCATCAGCAACTCTGATAGAATAAACCCAATCAGAGAAAAATGCAACCCCTTTTTCAAAAAAATTTTATTTTATTGGAACGGATTGTAAAAACGTCCGCCGTTGATGTGATTTAGCACCAAAGTAA
>JAGDAL010000189.1 GCA_017959525.1 Lachnospiraceae bacterium
ATCAGTTAAAAAAGATGGCAGCCAAGATCAATGTCTTCGATGCGTTCCTTGGTCGCGATCCACACAGTTCAAACGAATAAAATAGCTTCAGTCGTATGACTGAAGCTTTTAGCTGCCCCACAAGGATTCGAACCTTGGTAATGACGGAGTCAGAGTCCGCTGCCTTACCGCTTGGCGATGGGGCATTATGAAGTTCTGTCGCAGCTATCTGACCGCCACAACAGAACTTATTATACATAGCACTATATAATAATGCAAGTACTTTTTTGAAACTTTTTTAAAAAAATTTCAGAGGACAAATCCCTTACTGTGGACGGGCTGTTCCGCACTTCACACAGAAGTTACCGGTACCCGGAGTACCGCAGTTCGGACAGAACCACTGACCTGCTGCTGCACCGCCCTGAGGAGCTGCCTGCTGGTTGGACTGAGCCATTGCATACAAGTCTCCGGCATTCACGCCGCCTGCCTGCTGTGCCATACCCATGCCCATGAAACCGGTCATAGCGCCTGCGGTATTGCTGGCTGCTGCACGCATGGCATCTGCCTGTGCGCCTGCCAACTGAGCTGCTGCCATGCTCGGGTCACGAAGTACTGCACTCTTCTGCATCTCGTTGATCATCTTCGCATCTGCATCCGGAAGGGTAATTCCGTTGATTGCTACAGATACAATGGTAATACCGCGAAGCTCGCTCCACTTCTTGGTCAATGCTTCATTCATCGCATCGCAAAGCTCTAAGGTATGTCCAGGAATTGCGCTTGGACGTAACTCCATCTCAGACATCTTCGCAAAAGAAGGCTGCAAGGCACTAACGAATTCTGCCTTCAACTGGTCATCCAATTCGCTCTTACGATAGGTCTCGCTGACGTTACCGCATACATTGGTGTAGAACAGAATCGGATCGGTAATACGATAAGAATACTGGCCGTTGCAACGAACGGAAGTATCAATATCCAAACCGATGTTGTGATCTACCACAAGGAACGGAATTGGATTCGCGGTACCGAATTTGTTATCGATGATTTCCTTGGTATTGAAATAATAAACACGCTGGTCCTTACCGGTATCTCCGCCCATCGCAAAACGCTTTGCAAAGGTCTCGAAGGTAGCAGCCAAACCGTCACCTAAGTTGCCGGTAAAAATAGAAGGCTCGGTAGAAGTATCGAAGGTGAACTCACCAGGCTCTGCACAAACTTCCACAATCTTGCCCTGCTCTACGATAATCATACACTGACCGTCAGCAACTGCGATTCCGGAACCATTGGTAATGATGTTGTCGCTACCGTGATTGCCTCCCTTGGTCTTCTTATGTCCGCGCTCTACCAATACATCTGCCGGCATAGCGTCACAATAGAAGAACTCCTTCCACTGGTCTGAAAAAGTTCCGCCAACTGCGGACATTGCTGCTTTAATAAGTCCCATTATTGTTCCTCCCTGTAATCCAGCTGCTCCTTAATGGCAGCCAATAATTCATCATATGTTTCAAAAGCCGGGAACTGCGGATAATCTGCCTTAATGGCATCCGTGGTCTTGAATAAAAATCCGGCTTTGGAAGCCTGTATCATACCTAAGTCATTGAAGCTGTCACCACTTGCAATGGTGTCATATCCAATGGACTGAAGTGCACGCACCGTTGTTAACTTGGACTGCTCACAGCGCATACGAAATCCGGTAATCTCACCGTCTTCTGCAACCTCTAAGGTGTTACAGAAAATCGTCGGCCAGCCCAGCTTCTCCATCAAAGGTGTGGCAAACTGACTGAAGGTATCACTGATAATAATCACCTGTGTCAGGGAACGAAGCTCATCCAAGAACTCCTTAGCTCCCGGCATTGGATCAATGGTAGCGATGGTATCCTGAATCTCCTTAAGGCCCAATCCATGTTCCTTGAGGATTCCGATTCTCCAACGCATCAGCTTGTCGTAATCCGGCTCATCCCTCGTAGTACGGGTCAATTCCGGAATTCCGCTGGCCTTTGCGAAGGCAATCCAAATCTCAGGCACCAAAACACCTTCTAAGTCTAAGCATACAATGTTCATAATCTTTCTTCCTTTCTTTCCTTTACAGATACAAAAGGATTTTACCATAAAACATTCTAGTCGGAAAAGATTTGAACCCAATAATACTTGTAGGTGGTATTCGGATCGTAATAGCATGCGATACCCACCTTCTTAAACTCCGCACGCAGGATGTTATCCTTGTGGCTCTGGGAGTTCATCCACTCTGTCATAGCTACATCTGCGGAAGTCTGTCCGCAGGCTAAGTTCTCGCCACCCCAGGTGTACGGAATGTGCTGGTCCTCCAATGCACTATAGAAAGTTCTGCCATC
>JAGDAL010000190.1 GCA_017959525.1 Lachnospiraceae bacterium
GCAAGGAGACGTGGGGGCGAACAAAAAAGACCCCGGCGCGGGTACGCGTCGAGGTCGTATGATTATGCTTCTTTGTGAACTTTGCTTGGTGCCTTGCGCCACAGGGCGTCGAGGACACGCTCGTTCGGCTCGAAGAGAATTTTCTCCTCGGTGGTGGAACCTTGTGGTTTGTAAACCAGGGTGTAGTAGTTGTGGTCTGCGTCGTGGCTGGTGCAGTCGTGGGTCTTTAAGTTGCGTCCTACGTAGGCGCTGACCGGTTCACTTCTGGCCGGTGCAATGACAACCACGTTCTCCATATCTACGGTTAAGAGGTGCTTACGCTTGCGCTGCCAGCGAATGATATCGATATCCAGCTCTCCTTCCGTTACGGAGTACTCATATTCAATATTTACCTGCAGGAACATGTAATATAACATGCCGAGCAGTGCTAAAAACAGAATAAGAATTACCGGCTGTAAAAACAGGATTCCGTTGAGTCCCACAAAAACCGTCAGGGCAATCATAATGCCTAAGATAATCTTGGTTAGTGGCGGATTCCTACGTGCCACAATCTGTTCTACAAATAAACTCTGTTCCATGGTTTTCCCTCGCTTTGTACAAATGCTTTAAATCGGTCGGAAGGAAAAAGAAACCTCCAATGGCTTACTGTTGTCGATGCAGTATTCCGGATGGGTTTTTGCTCCCCAGGTGTCATCTCCTGCAATGCCCATCTGTGCCAGACCTACACGAACGTAGGTGTTCTGTACCGGTGGCAAATGATTCGGGTGGGTTGCATTGTCAATCTCATGTGGAGAATAAGGCAATACCGACAAGCTTAAGTTGTCCCCTTCAATGCGATATCCTCTTCCACGATGATCGGTAATCTCTGCAAACCGAACCTCGGTCTTGTTGCCGCATTCCTGCGGTACCAAATATTTTGCCATGTTGTCGGCTACCTTGGTGCGATACACGCCAAGCTTGGCATGATTGCGATCCGGATAAGTTTCCTCTGGTCCACGACCGTACCACATCATATTATCATAATCCGCATCCAATGTCACAAGAATTGATAATTCCGGCAGTTCCCCAATTTCCGCAGAAGCATCCAGGGAAAGCTTCATATCAATGACACCGTCGCTGTGTACCACATAGGTCAAAAGCGCATCTTTGGCCGGCTTGGTTGGCAGATGATAGGTGTAGGTAATCTCTACGGAATCCTTGCCTTCTTTTACCATGTAGTCGGTGGATCTTCTGCCGTCGGCATACTTCGGGCTTGCGTACATGCTGGCCAACTTCCACTGTCCCGCACGGAACGGAAGCTGGTTGGCTACATCGTTCTCGGTCATCGGGCGCCAGAAGTTCGGTCTTGGCGGAAGTTTGATCATCTCTTTTCCTGCGTAGACATAGGATACCAATCCACCCTGCAGGTTGGAGAAGAGCACTTCAAAATCATCGCCACGGACGCCGGTATTGCACCAGCCGCGGGTGACGGTCATTGGGCGCTTTGCATGTTCTTTCTTCTTGCGATGTCCGATGACGGTCTGGCCATAGGCTACTTCGTGTCCGGCCTTGGCCCAGAGGGTGTCTTCCTTCAACTGGAAGGAAACGGTGAGTACATATTCATCATCGTCCGTCGGCAATTCGAATGGCAGCGGCATCCGGTTCTCGGATAACGGGTCTGCCTCCATGCGTCCGCTGCGTCGCTCGATTTCTACCCCTTCTTTTTCCAGGGTGATGACGCACTGGTATTCCTTGGTCTCCGTAAAGAGATTATCGTTCTTGATCACGACCATGTCTCCGTCGAAATCCACGCGGATACTCTGGTAGTTGTATTTGACTTCCTGCATCTTCGGGGATGGGTCCCGGTCTCTTCCGTAGACGATTCCGTTACCACTGAAGCTTCCGTCGTTCGGACGGTCTCCGAAGTCTCCACCATAGCCCTGGAATTCCACGCCATAGCGGTCCTTTAAGGTCATGGACTGGTCGATGTAATCCCAGATGAATCCGCCCTGGAACAATGGCTCCTCATGGGTCAAATCCGTGTATTTATGCATGGCGCCGCAGGAGTTGCCCATGGCATGGGTGTATTCGCAGTTAATGTACGGCTTGTCCCGATGCTCCTTCAGATACTCCTTGATCTGTTCTACCGGATGATACATGGTGCTGTAGATATCCGTTGTTTCCGGATACCGATTATCCCATACACATCCTTCGTAATGTACCAAGCGGGTGGAATCCCATGCGTGGAACTGATCGTGCATCTTCAGTAGATCGGTTCCTCCGAAGGATTCGTTACCGCAGGACCAAATCAGAATGGACGGATGGTTCTTATCCCGCTCAAACATGGACTTGGCACGGTCCAAAATCAATTCCAAGTATTCCGGACGGTCTCCCGGTACGGAATAGCTGATATCATGAATGCCCCGTCCGATGCTATCCCAAACGCCATGGGTCTCTAAATTAGTCTCATCAATCAAATAGATTCCATAGCGGTCGCACATCCGATAGAGGAAAGTGCGATTCGGGTAGTGGCTGGTACGAATGGCATTGATGTTATTTTGCTTCATAGTAACGATATCTTTTACAATATCATCGTTGGTAATACAACGTCCGTTGTTGGCTGAGAACTCATGTCGGTTCACGCCATGGAACACGATACGCTTGCCATTTAAACACATCACATGGTCAATGAGTTCAAAGCGGCGGAAGCCTACCTTCTCCGCAACGAGCTCCTGGAAGTCATCTTCTGCATCAAAGACTTCGATGCGAAGGTCATAGAGATTCGGATATTCCGCACTCCACTTCTTCGGATTCTCTACCGGAATACTTAGCTTGGTCTCTGCCTCTAAGCGTGTCTCCACCGTTGCCACTTCATCTCCCTCATCGAGAAGGTGCAAGATGGCTTTTCCCGGTGCGCTTACCTGCAGAGTCACTTCCAAGTCCGCGTTCTCATACCGATCATCCAAGGCGGTTACGATTCGCATGTCTCTTACATGGACCTTCGGTACGGTGTAGAGATACACATCACGGAAGATACCGGAGAATCGGAAGAAGTCCTGATCCTCACACCAGCTTCCGGCCGTGAACCGGAAGACCATAACGGAGAGCTTATTCTCCCCGTCTCTGTGGATAAACGGTGTCAGATCGAACTCGCTTGGTGTAAAACTGTCTTCGCTGTATCCTACATACTGTCCGTTCAACCACAGGGCAAACCCGCTTTCTACACCCTGGAAGGAAATATAAATCGGCCCTTCGGACAGATTGGAAGGCAAGGTAAAATACTTGGTATAGCTTGCTACCGGGTTAAAAATGGTTGGAATCTCGCCCGGTTCTACCGCTTCCCGTCCATCCCACGGATACTGGGTATTCACGTAGGACGGCACTCCATAGCCTTCGGTCTGAATATGACTTGGCACCCGGATTTCGTCCCATGGTCTGCAGTCATAATCGTTCTCATAGAAATTCTGTATCGCGGAGGCATAATTCTTGGCATAGGAAAACTTCCATATTCCATTCAACAGATAACGGAAATCGGATTCTCCTGCTTTTTCTGCCTCGCTTGTTCTGTAATAGTCATGATCAGAATGCGCCGGTAAGCGATTCTGCTCAAAAATCTCAGGATTTTTTACAATTCCATAATCAAATGTTGTCACGTCTCTCCTCCCTTACCGATGCTTACTTCACTGCTCCGGTAATTCCTTCTGCGAACTGCTTCTGCAATACGAAGAAGATAATCATGGTTGGCAATGAGCAGAATAATACGCCCATCATCAACACACCATAATCAACGCTATATCCGTTGGATAAGTTGGCTACCAGCATCTGCATGGTCATGGCCTTGTTATCACTTAAGACCGCTCTTGGCCACATGTATGCATTCCATGCGTTCATGAAGGTAATGACCGCTGCTGCTGCATAGGTGGACTTCATGATTGGCATATACATGCGGAAGAAAATAGCAAATTCAGACAGTCCGTCGATTCTGGCCGCTTCCATAATGTCTACCGGGAAGTTACGGGAATTCTGACGGAACATCATAATCATAAATGGGGTTGAAATACCCGGCAAAATGAATGCTGCCACGGTACTCAACAAATGGAATGCACTCATCATACGAAACAGAGGAATCAAGGTTGCGACACCCGGAATCATCATGGCAAGAAGCAATACTGCAAAAAGCTTATCCTTCTTGTCGTCGTGATAGAGCTCGAATCCATAACCTGCCAGGGAGCAGACAAAAATACAAAGGATGGTCTGCACGGCAGAATACTTAAAGGAGTTCCACATAATCTTGGCCAGCGGTGCTCCGGATCCGATGGAGGACTTTAAGAGTCCGCGGAAGTTCTCCAGGGCATGGGTACCGAACCAGATTTTTCCTGTGGATACTTCAAATGATGCATTGGTTGCTGCTGTTAACATCCAGTAAATCGGAAATACAGAGATAAAGCATACAATGATCAAAAAGATATAACTTGGAATCAAACGCTTCTGGATCGCAAAGCTGTTTGTTACTTTTTTCTTTGAATTAGTCACGCTTATCACCTACTTTCATGTTGATGAAGGCCAAAACTCCTACCAGGATGAATACGACGAATGCAAGTGCAGATGCGTATCCGAATTTGGCTACACCTTGTCCTAAGGACAGATTCCAAATGTAGTGTGACATGGTGATGGTGGTGTTGGATGGTCCACCGTTGGTTAAGTTGACGGACTCATCGAACAACTGCAAGGTTCCGTTGATGGACATGATGGCGGTCATAACGATGACCGGGCGAAGCAACGGTACGGTAATGTACCAGAAAGTCTTCCAGCCGTTGGCGCCGTCAATCTTGGATGCCTCATATACGGAATACTCGATGTTTTGCAATCCTGCCAGATAGAAGACCATATTGTAGCCGGTCCATCTCCAGATCAAACCGATGATGATGACCGCTCTTGCTGTAGCAGTGGTTCCCAACCAGTTGATGTTCTCGCTGATGATGCCAAGATGCATGAGTCCGGAATTGATCAGGCCCTGGGTTGCAAACAAAGACTTGAAAATCAATGCATAAGATACTAAGGATACTGCACATGGCATGAAGACCATGGTACGGAATAATCCGCGGAACTTCAGATCCTTGTTATTTAATATTTGTGCCAACAGGATTGCAAGAATCAACATAATCGGCACTTCGATAATCAGGTATAAGAACGTATTCCCCATTGCGGTCTGGAATGTCTTATCCTGTAATATTCGCGCGTAATTGTGGAACAATGGCTCCTGCCATTCCATGTTTGCACTGGATCCCTTTTTTAGGGAAATAATAAACGCCTGCACCATCGGGTAGAAACTCATGATGAAAATCAAAATTGTAGCAGGCGCCAGAAACAGCCATCCAGCGCTTTGCTGTTTCGCTTGAATGTTTCGTGGCTTACTCAAGATAAATCCCCCTTCCTTTTATAAAAAATGGGGAATCGGATAATCCGATTCCCCGATTAATACTTTCTTATGATGTTGGAATGACCGATTAGTCTTCCATTGCGAATTCTACTTCGCTCTGAGCGTTCTCAATTTCTGCATCGATATCTGCACCGTTCTGTACGTTGGTAATCAAATTACCTACAGAAGTACGCAAGGTGTAGTGATAATCGTTCTGCTCGATGGTAGGTACGTGAGTACCATACTCAACAACGGTGGTGTAGATTGGCTGATCGTTGAAGAATGCTACGCCTTCGCTGTATACATCGGACTTGGAAGCGGATACACA
>JAGDAL010000191.1 GCA_017959525.1 Lachnospiraceae bacterium
ATGGAAGAAATCCTTATGGATCGGGAAGAAAAAAAGACCTATCAGCTGGAGCAGATCCAAGCGCTTGTGGAAGCAAACGGAGGCTTGGTGAAGACCGCTGATATTTTGGAACTGGGCATCGACTATCGTCGAATCCTTCAGTTCATGGACGAGGGATTGGTGCGTCGTGTGAAGAACGGCTATTACACCACTACGCTTAACTCCGGTTTTTCCGAAGAAGAGCTGATCCTGGCTATGTATCCGGAAGGCATCTTAACTATGGAGAGTGCCCTGTATTGCTACGGCTATCTGAAGAAGCAGCCGTACGAGTGGTCCATTGCTATCAGCAAGAATGTCTCCAAATCCAGATTCCGGGTGGAGTATCCGGTGGTGAAGCCATATTATACGGAGCCAAAGGTCTTAGAGATGGGTGTGACGGAGATTGATTTTGCTACCAGCGACAAGGGCAGCAAGGACGAAGCCGTGCACAAGATGAAGATTTACACCATTGATCGCTTGATCTGTGATGTATTGAAATACGAAGAGAAAATGGATCGTGAGGATTTCAAGCAGGCCTTGTTATCCTATATTCAGGATGATCGCAAGGACATCGGAGCCTTGATGGAATACGCCAAGGAGCGAAAAGTCCGGAAAAAAGTACAGACCATGATCGGTGTCTGGTTGTAGGAGTTGCCATGGAATTGGAGAGAATGCGAGGGCGCGCAGAGGAATTGAACCTTCCGGTGAAGAATCTCATCCACGGATACGTCATGGAAGAGCTGGCGAATCTCATGATGCAGACCGGCGAAGGCGGACAGTTGTGGCTGGAAAACGGCAACATCCTAGGCGAAGCCCAGTACGGGAAGCGCATGGAGAATCATCTCTACTACTGTTATAGCGGCAAGCATATCACGCGATTGGTGCTGTCCCTTCTGGTGGAGCTGCAGCGATTGGCAACCTTGGGCGTGAAGGCCTTCGGTAGAGAGCAGGAAGAACTGTTTACCGTAGAAGGCATGCCAAAGGAAGGTGCCAGCGAGCGAGGGGCGACTATGGAGTTGTCCATTCGTGCAGAGAATATGTACGTTCCGGTGCAGATTACCATTCACCCGGTGAGCACCGAAGAGCTCTATCCGAAGAAGCGCACCATTCCGTCTATTATGGGCGACGGCAGGGAGATTACCTTCTTGGAACTGCCGACAGAGGAGTTGGTAGTCAGCCGGATTCAAAATATTTTTACCTATATGGAATTGCAAAACGAGATGGAAATCTATCTGGATTTGTATGAAGCCATCACAAGAAATCCGGTGGAAGGACGAAGCGTCTATCGGAAGCTTCTGGAGTTAAAAGAGGAAAACCGCCTGGCCATTGATGAGAAAAAATGGAAGCTTTGGCAGGAGTACGGGGACTATAGCTACATGAAGCGAAAATGGAAAGTTTTGCTAAGACGACAAAAAATATTGTCCCCATCCTGGGAAGAATTACAAAATACATTGTCGCAATTTGTCGAGCCAATTTGGAACGCCATCGAAAAAGAGGAGGCGTTCTTCGGAGATTGGATGCCGGAGTTGGGTCGCTTTTTAGACTAGTAAAGGAGCAAAAATGGATGAGCTATTAAAGGCATATGGACGCAGTGACAGCTATCCATTTCATATGCCCGGACATAAACGAAGGACCATAACGGAAATCAATCCCTACGAAATTGATATTACCGAAATCGATGGATTTGATAATTTGCATCATCCTACCGGGGTGATTGCCGAGTTGCAGCAGGATTGGGCCAAGCTCTATGGATGCGAGCGGGCCTTCCTTCTGGTAAATGGAACCACCTGTGGCAACGAAGCCGCGATTTTTGCCGCCACCCACGAAGGGGATACGGTGATCGTGGCCAGAGGATGCCATAAAAGTGTGTATCACGCCATGGTGCTTCGCCATCTAAAGCCAATTTACTTGCAGCCAAAGGTGCGGGATGACGGCATTCCGGAACCGGTGACCTTGCAGCAGGTGCAAGAAGCAATCGAAGCGCATCCCGAGGCGGTGGCTGTGATCTTAACATCGCCAACTTACGAAGGCTTGTGCGCGGATGTGGAGGCAATCGCAGACGCAGCGCATGCAGCAAATATGAGCCTGGTGGTGGATGCAGCTCACGGAGCGCATTTTGGCTTACATCCGGGATATCCGGAAAACCCGGTGACGCAAGGCGCGGACGCTGTTATCGTCAGTCTGCATAAGACCTTGCCAACCTTTACTCAGACCGCTTGCCTGTTGTGGCCAAAGGAATCGCGCATCCGGCCACAGCGGATACAAAAATATTTGGGATACTTTGAGAGCAGTTCCCCGTCCTATCTGTTGATGGCATCCGCCGCAGCGGCCCATCGCTATATTACAGAAGAGGGACAGGCCGCCATGGAAGCGCATCTTGCCAACCTTCAGAAGTTGCGGGACGCCAGCCGGCAGTTGGAGTATCTAACCATCGCCATCCCATCTCCATGGGAAGCAGGCAAGAACGCGGATCCGTCCAAGATCATCATTGCGGGCAAGCAAAACATCATCTCTGGGGAAGCCCTGTTGGAGGCCCTTAGAG
>JAGDAL010000192.1 GCA_017959525.1 Lachnospiraceae bacterium
AAGATGCTGGATAAAATCCAGCGCATGGATCGCCCGACGGAAGAGAAGCGGGAGATGACCTTAACCTTAGAGCCTCTGGTTACCAGCGGCAAAGATGTATTGGACATCGAAGGCTTATTCAAGGCATACGACAATCAGAAGCTCTTTTCCGATTTGAACGTGCATATTACCCGTGGGGAACACGTGGCACTCATTGGCGATAACGGAACCGGTAAGACCACGATTTTTAAAATTTTAAACGGATTGGTTCCGGCGGATGCAGGTACCATTACCTTGGGTGCCAATGTCACGGTCGGTTACTACGACCAGGAACAGCAGCTTTTGGATGAGAACAAGACGCTGTTTGAGGAGATGCAGGATGCCTATCCGAATCTGGACAATACCAGAGTGCGTAATATTCTGGCAGCCTTCTTATTTACCGCAGACGATGTGTATAAGCGCATCCGTGATTTAAGCGGTGGAGAGCGTGGACGTATTTCCTTGGCGAAGCTCATGCTAAGCGGTGCGAACCTGTTGATCCTCGATGAGCCGACCAACCACTTGGATATGGAGTCCAAGGAGATTTTGGAGAATGCCTTGAATCACTACGAAGGCACCTTGTTCTATGTCTCCCATGACCGATATTTTGTGAATCAGACCGCGGACCGTATCTTAGAGTTGACCGCAGACGGCTTGTATGAATACCTGGGTGACTACGATTACTATGTCATGAAAAAGGAAGAACGTCTGGCAAGAGAAGCGGCAAGTGTTACGACTACAGCAGTTGCCAGTGATGACAATGCCGCAGCGGACGGCAAGTTGGACTGGGAAGAACAGAAGCGCCTGGCAGCTGCCAAGCGGAAGAAGGAAAACGAGCAGAAGCGGATGGAAGAGGAGATTGAGCAGTTGGAATCCGAGATTGCCGCGTTGGATGAGCAGTTTAACGATCCCCAGATTGCATCGAATTCCGCGAAGCTCAATGAACTGTCTGCAAAGCGTAGTGATTTCCAGAATCAGTTAGACACCCTGTATGAGCAGTGGGAAGTCTTAATGGAAGATATGTAAGACACTTTGTGAAAGAATTGACAAGTGTACAAAACCATTCTATAATTTAAGAAGAAATATCAGAAAGTAAACCCCTGATTTTATGCGATGCAACAGGGGGTTATTTTCGTTTAATAATTTGAGGAGTGAGGAAAATGGAAAAAGAGATATCTCAGGCAGTGATTCGTCGCTTGCCTCGTTATTATCGTTATCTTGGGGATTTATTGCATGCTGGCGTAGAAAGAATTTCCTCCAATGAATTGAGTGTGAAGATGCATGTCACCGCTTCACAGATTCGACAGGACTTGAATAATTTCGGCGGTTTCGGACAGCAGGGCTATGGCTATAACGTACTGTATCTGTACGAGGAAATCGGTAAGATCTTAGGATTGAACCAGAAGCACAACGTCATCGTCATCGGTGTCGGTAACTTAGGTCATGCCATTGCTAATTATATTTCCTTTGAACGTTTGAGCTTTTCTATGATTGGTGCTTTCGACGTCAATCCGGATTTGAAGGGCAAGATGCTTGGTAACGTAGAAGTACAGTTGATTGATGAACTTCCGGAATTCCTAAGCACCCACAATGTAGATCTTGCTGCATTGACTTTGCCTAGAGAGAGCGCAGAAGCCGTTGCCCAGAAGCT
>JAGDAL010000193.1 GCA_017959525.1 Lachnospiraceae bacterium
CTATGCAAGAGAATCCTGGTATATCAAAGACACCGCAGTGAGAGATGATCTCATCCGCAATAACAATACCGTAAACTGGATTCCCGAATCCATCGGAAAAGGACGTTTCGGTAACTGGCTTGAAAACATCCAGGATTGGGCAATTTCCCGTAACCGTTATTGGGGAACTCCACTTCCAATCTGGGAGTGTGAAGGCTGCGGACATCAGGAGTGTATCGGAAGCCGCGCAGAATTAGCAGAGCGTAGCGGTAACCCGGATGCTGCTAAGGTAGAGTTACATCGTCCATACATCGATGCCATTACCTTTACCTGCCCGGATTGCGGTAAGACCATGAAGCGTGTACCGGAAGTTATCGACTGCTGGTTCGATAGTGGAGCAATGCCATTTGCACAGCATCATTATCCATTCGAGAACAAGGACAAGTTTGAGCAGCAGTTCCCGGCGAAGTTCATCTCCGAGGCAGTAGACCAGACCCGTGGTTGGTTCTATTCCTTGATGGCGGAGTCTACCTTGCTTTTCAACAAGGCTCCTTATGAGAATGTTATCGTTCTTGGACACGTTCAGGATGAGAACGGACAGAAGATGTCCAAGTCTAAGGGTAATGCGGTAGATCCGTTTGATGCATTTGAGACTTACGGTGCAGATGCTATCCGTTGGTACTTCTACATCAACTCCGCACCTTGGCTTCCAAACCGTTTCCACGGTAAGGCAGTTCAGGAAGGCCAGAATAAGTTCATGAGTACCTTGTGGAATACGTATGCATTCTTCGTACTCTATGCAAATATTGATGAATTTGACGCTACGAAGTATGCGTTGGATTACGACAAGTTGTCTGTTATGGATAAGTGGGCATTGTCCCGTCTGTACTCTACTGTGAAGGCAGTCGATGACAACCTCGGTAACTATCGTATTCCGGAAGCAGCACGTGCGCTCAACACCTTTGTTGATGAGTTGAGTAACTGGTACGTTCGTCGTGGCCGTGAGCGTTATTGGGCAAAGGGAATGGAGCAGGACAAGATCAATGCTTACATGACCCTCTACACCTGCCTGGTAACCATTGCTAAGACAGCAGCTCCAATGATTCCGTTCATGACAGAGGAGATTTACCAGAACCTGGTTCGTTCCGTAGATGCTACTGCTCCGGAGAGTATCCACTTGTGTGACTTCCCGGAAGTGAAGGAAGCATGGATTGATACCGAGCTTGAGAACAACATGGACGAGCTGGTGAAGATCGTAGGATTCGGTCGTGCATGCCGTGATGCATCCGGCGTGAAGAACCGTCAGCCAATCGCTCAGATGTACATTCGTGCAGAGCAGCAGTTGGATGAGTTCTATCGTGAGATCATCGCAGGCGAGTTGAACGTGAAGAAGGTAGATTTCGTAGATGATGTATCTGCATTTACTACCTACAACTTCAAGCCACAGCTTCGTACCGTAGGACCGAAGTACGGTAAGTTCTTAAAGGGCATCCAGGAAGGCTTAGCAGCATTGGACGGTAACAAGGCATATGCGCAGTTACAGGCAGACGGATTCATCACCTTACCTGAGGTAGATGCTTCCATCAAGTTGGCAGAGGAAGATCTGCTGATTACCATGACCCAGCAGGAAGGCTATGTCACCGACGGTGATAACAGCGTAACTGTTGTTTTGGACATGAATTTGACTCCGGAACTCATCGAAGAAGGTTTCGTACGTGAGATCATCAGTAAGATCCAGAATATGCGTAAGGAAGCCGGATTTGAGGTTATGGATCATATCGAAGTCGGATACGAAGCTGATGAGAAGGTGAGCGGCGTATTTGCAGCACATTCCGAGGAGATTGCATCTGTTGTATTGGCAGACAGCATCACCGCCGGTGTGAACGACGGATTTAAAAAGGATTTGAATATTAACGGCGAAAGTGTATCATTAAGTGTAAGGAGACGTTAGTATTCCGGTTGTATATGGTTTATAGAATGCTCCCCCTTTGGGAGCATTCTGTGTTTTGGGAGTACATTAATTCATTTGGAGGGCTTTTATGAAACCAAAGAGCAAGTTCAACAAGGAACAGTTGAAGCAGGAAATTCGTGATAACGTACGCCGTACCTATCGTAAGGAATTCGAAGAAGCCAGCAGCCAGGAAGTCTACCAGGCAGTGGCAGAAGCGGTGAAGGATGTTGTCATTGAGGATTGGCTGAATACTCAGAAGGCGAAGAAAGAGCGCCCGGTAAAGACCGTGGTTTATATGTCCATGGAGTTTCTCATGGGACGTGCATTAGGTAACAACCTGATTAACCTTTGCGCTTATGACACGGTAAAAAAGGCCTTGGATGAGTTGGGATATGATATCAACGCCATCGAGGACGAAGAGCCGGATCCGGCACTTGGTAACGGTGGTTTGGGCCGACTGGCAGCCTGCTTTTTGGATTCGTTGACCACTCTTGGCTATTCCGCTTATGGTGCCGGTATTCACTACCACTATGGTATGTTTAAGCAGCAGATCGTCGACGGCTATCAGCGTGAGGTGCCTGATGACTGGTTGCGCAATGGCTATCCGTTCGAACTGAAGCGTCCGGAGTATACCTGTGAGGTCAAGTTCGGCGGTTATGTTCGTGCCGAGCAGCAGCCGGATGGTAATACCAAGTTTATTCACGAGAACTATAATTCTGTTTTGGCGGTTCCGTATGATATGCCAATCGTCGGCTACAACAACGGTATCGTTAATACGTTGATCATGTGGGATGCTGAGCCGAAGCAGGAATTCTCCTTAGATGCTTTTGACCGTGGCGATTACAATCGTGCCGTAGAAGATGCGAACCTGGCAAGAAACTTAGTAGAGGTATTGTATCCGAATGACAATCATATTTCCGGTAAGGAGCTGCGTCTGAAACAGCAGTACTTCTTCGTATCCGCTACCTTGCAGCGATGCATCAAGCGTCACTTCATGAAGGCTAAGGATATTAAAACCCTGCCGAAGTCCATGGTATTCCAGATGAACGATACCCATCCGACCCTGTGCGTTGCAGAGTTGATGCGTATTTTATTGGATGAGTATGGATTGGGCTGGGATGATGCCTGGGATATCACCACTAAGACCGTAGCGTATACGAACCATACCATCATGGCGGAAGCTTTGGAGAAATGGCCAATCGATATTTTCTCCCGTTTGTTACCTCGTATCTACGACATCGTAGAGGAGATTAACCGTCGCTTCTGCATGGAAATCGAGCAGAAGTTCCCGGGCGATTATGAGAAGAAGAACCGTATGGCTATCGTACAGGACGGACAGGTGAAAATGGCACATCTTGCCATTGCAGCATCCTTCTCTGTCAACGGTGTTGCGGCATTGCATACCGAGATTTTAAAGAAACAGTCCTTAAAGGACTTCTACGATATGTATCCGAAGAAGTTCAACAACAAGACCAACGGCATTACCCAGCGTCGTTTTCTCTTACACGGCAACCAGTTGTTGGCTGCCTGGGTAACGGATAAGATTGGTGACGGTTGGATTACGGATTTGTCCCAGATGAAGAAGCTGGCCATCTATGCAGATGATAAGAAGGCGCAGCATGAGTTCATGAACATCAAGTACAAGAATAAGCAGCGTCTGGCAGAGTACATCCGCATTCATAATGGGGTAGAGGTGGATCCGAATTCCATCTTCGACGTACAGGTAAAACGTCTGCATGAGTACAAGCGCCAGTTGCTGAACATCCTGCATGTCATGTATGAGTACAACATGATTAAGGAACATCCGGAGATTGAGTACCAGCCAAAGACCTATATCTTCGGTGCCAAGGCTTCTGCCGGTTATCATATTGCAAAGTTAATCATTAAGTTGATTAACAATGTTGGTGCAGTCATTAACAACGATCGCTCCATCGACGGCAAGATTAAGGTGGTCTTCATTGAAGATTACAAGGTGTCCAATGCAGAGATGATTTTTGCTGCTGCGGATGTATCCGAGCAGATTTCTACGGCGTCCAAGGAAGCCAGCGGTACCGGTAACATGAAGTTCATGCTCAACGGTGCAGTTACTATTGGTACCATGGACGGTGCGAATGTTGAGATGGTGCAGGAGATGGGCGAAGAGAATGCCTTCATCTTCGGTATGAGTGCAGAAGAGGTTATCCAGCACGAGCGTGACCGGGATTACAACCCAATGGATATCTTCAACAGCGACCAGGATGTACGTCGTATTTTGACCCAGTTGGTCAATGGATTCTACAGCCCGGACGATACGGAGTTATTCCGTGATATTTACAATTCCCTGTTGAACACCCAGTGCACCCAGTATGCAGATACCTACTTCAACCTGAAGGATTTCCGCTCTTACTGTGAGGCACAGGCGAAGATTCAGGAAGCTTACAAGGATGAGGCCCACTGGGCCAAGATGGCGATGTTAAACGTTGCCAATGTAGGTAAATTCTCCTCTGACCGTACCATCGAAGAGTACGTAAAGGACATCTGGAAAATTAATAAGATTGAGCTATAATTGTTACCTCCGGTGGGGCCTTGCCTTCGCCGGAGGTTTTCTTTTGGGGCTTGGGTGTAGTATATTCTCCCGCGTGATCGCTCTCGCTTCCGGTCTCGGCGTAGCGGCCACATAAGAAGCCAGCAAGCTGCCTTCAAGTGCCGACGCCTCAACAGGCACGCTACAGAGAATACACTACACCCACGCCCCTAGGCCAAACTACACTGAGCGAAGGAATGGCCCTTTCCAAGCAATCCTCTC
>JAGDAL010000194.1 GCA_017959525.1 Lachnospiraceae bacterium
GATCCAAAGTACTGCTGGACCCATGCTGTGCACCTACACGCGGTAGGGCATGAGGCACAATATCACTTTTGAAATGCAGCAGTGCCCGCACATACTCACTCCCCAAGGTGTTGTTTGGAGCAGATAAGAATGCTTCAGATAACTCCGGCTTCATCTTGCAGATGGCTTTGGCTCTAGCCTCCGCAAACGAATATCCTTGAGATTTGATAAGATTAATGTTATCGGAGAAGGTGTCGGTACCTTCCAATTCCTCAATGGCTTTGGCGGCGCGGAAGAAATCATCATCCGATCCATTCTCACATCCGAATAACAAATCGGTTACCACTCCGCAGTGGTGCAGAAGCGCAATACTACCAAGCGCATAGTCATTGGCACTACTGGTGGCAACCACCGTTGGCATCTCAAACACCACATCCGCACCGGCCACAATGGCAGCTTTTGCCCGTAACGTGCGCTCCATCACCGCAGGAAGCCCGCGCTGCAAAAAGTCCCCGGCCAATACGACAACAATGGCATCCGCCTGCAATTCCTTCTTTGCATATTCAATTTGGTAAACATGCCCATTATGCAGCGGATTGTATTCCGCCACGATTCCTATCACTTTCATGTAAGTAAGTGTACCATATTTTCTCGCTGGTAACAGCCCCGACTGTTGGATGTATCGGTTGCTCAAAGGGTGTGTTCAAGGAACCGTCGGCACTAAAAACTGCATAAAGCAGTTTTGTATGTGTCCGCTACGGTGACGCACAAGCCGCGAGGCGTCACCCGTGAGTAACTGATACATCAACAGGAGTGGGCGTCTTTTGTTAAAGAAATAACGACGGTTGAGGAAAAACGCAGGATTTACTATAATGACTATGACTTTTGTTTTCATGCGTCAAACGCATATTATATAAGAAAAGAGGAATAGAAATGAACGTATTGGTTATTAACTGTGGTAGCTCATCTTTGAAGTATCAGGTTATTAATTCTGAAAGCGAGCAGGTACTTGCAAAGGGCCTTTGCGAGCGTATCGGTATCGACGGACGTCTGGTATATCAGCCAGCCGGCGGCGAGAAGGAAATCACCGATGCTCCAATGCCAACCCATAAGGAAGCAGTACAGATGGTATTAGATGCTTTGGTGAATGAGAAGACCGGAGCTTTGAAGTCCCTTTCTGAAATCGGAGCAGTCGGACATCGTGTCGTTCACGGTGGAGAGAAGTTCACAACTTCTTGCTTAATCACTGAGGAAGTAATTAAGGTTGTGGAAGAGTGCAACGATTTGGCACCACTTCATAACCCTGCAAATATTATCGGAATCCGTGCATGCCAGGCATTGATGCCGGGAGTACCAATGGTAGCCGTATTTGATACCGCTTTCCATCAGACCATGCCGGCAAAGGCATTTATGTATGGTGTACCATATGAGTGCTATGAGAACTACAAGGTTCGTAAGTATGGTTTCCACGGAACATCTCACAGCTATGTATCCAAGAGAGTAGCAGAGGTTGATGGTTGTGATTACAACAACACCAAGACCATCGTTTGCCACCTTGGTAACGGATCTTCTATCTGTGCAGTAGAGAATGGTAAGTCCGTAGATACTTCCATGGGACTTTCTCCACTGGAAGGCTTGATCATGGGAACCCGTTCCGGTGATATCGATCCATCTGCTGTTGAGTTCATCGCTAACAAGGAAGGCCTTGATTTCGCAGGCGTTATGAACCTTCTGAATAAGAAGTCCGGTGTAGACGGAATCTCCGGAATTTCTTCTGACTTCCGTGATTTGAAGGCAGCTATGGATGAAGGCAATGAGAGAGCAACTCTTGCAATCAATATGTTCTGCTATCGTGTAGCAAAGTATGTTGGTTCTTATGCAGCTGCAATGAATGGTGTTGATATCATCGCATTTACCGCAGGTATCGGTGAGAACAGCGGCTGGTTACGTGAGATGGTATGTGACTACCTTGGATACTTGGGCGTGAAGCTGGATGCTGAGGCTAACAAGGTTGCCGGAGAAGAGCAGTTGATTTCTACCGCTGACTCTAAGGTGAAGGTATATGTCATTCCTACCAACGAGGAATTGGCAATCGCTCGTGAGACCGTTGCTCTTGCAAAATAATTGTTGACAACTGCGTTTCACGTTTGTATAATCAGATTGTTGTGGATTGGAGTATGTCTATGAATATTGATTTAACGAACATTTTATCCCATATGGATACCACAGAACATGTGGAATGCACATTGGAGAATGATCGATTTCAATTAGGAACAGACGCTTATTCCATTCTTGACAAGAAGCCATTTACATTGAACCTAGTGAACGTCATGGGCCAGAAGTTAACGGTTTGTGGTGAGACAGAGATTCAATTAACGGTACCTTGTGATCGATGCCTGGAGGATGTTACAATATCCGTACCGGTGAAGATTGATTATGAGTTCCGACTCTCTGAGGAACGCATTGTTCCGGAAGAGGATGAAGAGTATTCCTTCTTTACGGAGGATTACCGAGAATTGATTGTCGATGCGATGGTTCATGATGAAATCCTGGTGAACTGGCCGGATAAGGTGCTTTGCAGAGATGACTGTAAGGGAATCTGTCCTGTCTGTGGTCAGAATCTGAATAAGAAGGATTGTGGCTGCGATAGAGTTGTACTGGATCCGCGAATGGCGAAATTCCAGGATATTTTCAAAGAGTTTAAGGAGGTGTAACGAGATGTCTATCTGTCCTAAGAACAAATCTTCCAAGGGAAGAAGAGATAAGAGAAGAGCAAACTGGAAAATGAGTGCTCCTACCTTAGTTAAGTGCAGCAAGTGTGGCGCATTAATGATGCCTCACCGTGTATGCAAGAACTGTGGATCTTACAACAAGAAAGAGATCATCCCTCAGGATTAATCTTTTTACACATTCCATAGGTAAGAATGCCCTCCAAGGCCTGTCCTTCGGAGGGCTTTTTTGTGCCTTGATTTTGCCTACTATTTATAGTATATTTTCAGATGAATAGTTAGAAGAAGTGGCAGATTTTTTGTCATTCCTTCTGTTTGGAGGAGAAGCATGAGTGAGATTACTCGCGTTGCCTTAGATGCAATGGGTGGTGACAATGCCCCTGTTGAGATTATCAAGGGCGGTATCGACGCTATTAACGAACGAGACGATATTCATCTGTGCTTGGTGGGACAGCCGGAAGTCATCGAGGCAGAGTTAGAGAAGTACATCTATCCGAAGGATCAGGTGACGGTATATCCGGCCAGTGAAGTGATTGAGACTGCGGAACCGCCGGTGAATGCCATCAAGAAGAAGAAGGATTCTTCCATTGTTGTTGGTATGAAGTTGGTGAAGGACGGCGAAGCAGATGCCTTTGTTTCTGCCGGAAGTTCCGGTGCGATTTTGGTTGGCGGCCAGCTGATTGCCGGTCGTATCAAGGGCGTGAAGCGTGCTCCGCTTGCACCATTGATTCCAACGGAGCAGGGCGTGTCTCTTTTGATTGACTGTGGCGCGAATGTAGATGCCAGAAGTGAGCATCTGGTGCAGTTTGCCCGTATGGGTTCCATCTATATGGAGCATGTTATGGGTGTGGAGCGTCCGAAGGTTGCAATCGTCAATATCGGTGCTGAGGAAGAGAAGGGCAATGCCCTTGTGAAGGAGACCTATCCGCTTCTGAAGGCATGTGAAGATATTAATTTTGTCGGCAGTATTGAGGCCAGAGACATTCCGAAGGGTGAGGTAGACGTTATCGTTTGCGAAGCCTTCGTTGGTAATGTCATCCTGAAGCTTTATGAAGGTTTGGCATCTACCTTGATTAACGTGGTTAAGACAGGTATGACCAGCACTCCATTCAGTACCTTAGGCGCTGCTATGGCGAAGCCGGCATTGAAGCGTACCCTGAAAGCATTTGATGCATCTGCTTACGGTGGAGCACCGCTTCTCGGATTGAACGGTTTGATTGTGAAGACCCACGGAAGCGCAACTTCCAAGGAAGTACACAATTCCATCATTCAGTGTGTAAGTTTTAAAGAACAAAATATCAAAGAAAAAATCAGCAGCTGCCTGAACGCAACTGATGCAAATGAGGAGGAAGCATAATGAACGAGTTTGAGATTCTTAAGAGAGTAATCGCAGAGGTATTGAACGTAGATAAGGATGAGATCACTAAGGATACCACCTTTATCGATGACCTTGGCGCTGATTCTTTGGATGTATTCCAGATTATCATGGGCGTTGAAGAAGAGCTTGATATCGAAGTTAACAGCGATGAAGCAGAGAAGATTGTAACTGTTGGCGATGCGGTTGAATTAATTAAGAAGACCGTTGGCTAATGATTGATTGATAAAAGAATAAGAATGGAAAACCCTTGTCTCAAGGGTTTTTTGTTCCTTATGGGGAGATATGTTTTGGACTTATTGAAGGAATTTGAAGAGAAGATCGGATATGAGTTTAAAGACAAAAGCTTACTTATGCAGGCCCTGACCCACAGCTCCTATGCCAATGAGAAGCATCTTGGCAAGTTCACAGACAATGAACGTCTGGAGTTCTTAGGTGATGCTGTATTGGAAGTGGTTTCAAGTGAGTTTTTGTATTTAAATTTTACACAGTTCTCCGAAGGAGAATTATCTAAGTTACGCGCAAGCCTGGTATGTGAACCTACCTTAGCCTATTGCACCAAGGAGATTTCCTTGGGGGATTATGTGCGCCTGGGGAAGGGCGAGGACCAGACCGGCGGTAGATTTCGTAAATCTATTCTGTCAGATGCCCTAGAGGCAGTGATTGGTGCAATGTTCTTGGATGGCGGTATGGAACCGGCCAAGACATTCATACTCCGTTTTATTCTCACGGATATTGAACACAAAAGGAAATTCCACGACAGCAAGACTGCATTGCAGGAAGCAGTACAGGCGAAGCATGAGGATGTTTTGCATTATGAGTTGGTTGGCGAGAGCGGACCGGATCATTGCAAGGAATTCGTTGTTAGCGTTTTTGTGGGAGACAAATGCCTTGGAACCGGCAAAGGTTCTTCTAAGAAGGCAGCAGAGCAAGAGGCGGCTTATCAGGCATTGCTTCTGATTGAGGGAGAGAACAAATAATGTATCTGAAAAGTATCGAAATGCATGGATTCAAATCCTTTGCAAATAAAATCGTTCTGGAATTCCACGACGGTATTACCGGTATCGTTGGACCGAACGGTAGTGGTAAGAGTAACGTTGCAGATGCGGTTCGCTGGGTATTAGGTGAGCAGAGCGCCAGACAGTTGCGTGGTGCCAGCATGCAGGACGTTATTTTTGCCGGAACGCAGAATCGTAATCCGTTAAGCTACGCTTATGTTGCGATTACCTTAGACAATTCCGATCACATGCTTCCGATCGACTTTGAGGAAGTGACCATTGCCCGACGTGTATATCGTTCCGGTGAGAGCGAGTATTTGTTGAATGGTTCTCCATGCCGTCTGAAGGATGTGAACGAGCTCTTTTTCGATACCGGTATCGGTAAAGAAGGATATTCCATCATCGGACAGGGCCAGATTGAGCGTATCCTTTCCGGTAAGCCGGAGGAGCGTCGTGAGCTCTTCGATGAAGCGGTTGGTATCGTAAAGTACAAGAAGCGTAAGGCTGCTTCTATTAAGAAGTTAGAGGAAGAGCGGGAGAATCTGGTTCGTGTCAATGATATCTTGGCAGAGTTAGAGCGTCAGGTTGGTCCGTTGGAGGAACAGGCGCAGACTGCGAAGTTATATTTGAAGCGCAAGGAAGAACTGAAGACTTATGATGTCAACATGTTCTTATTAGAGATTGCCCGTTTGAACGAGCTCTTAGAAGAGATTAATAAGAACTATCGCATTACCGATGAGCAGCTGCAGAATCAGAAGGAAGAGGATGAGCGCATTAAGGTGACCTATGCTTCCTTAGAAGAGCAGATTGAAGCAGTAGATGCGCAGATTGATTCTTTGAAGGACGAGGAGAGCAAGACTTCCATTGCCAAGTCCCAGTTAGAGAACGAGATTAAGCTCTTAGAGGAGCAGATTCGTTTTGCGCAGTCTTCCGAAGAGAATACCGCTAAGCGTAAGGCGGAAATCGAGAGCGAAAAAGAAGCGTTCTTAAAAGAAAAAGAAGGCTATGAACAGCAGAACGCAGAACTGACCGAGCTGTTGAATGAAGCGGTAGAGCGTCTGAATAAGGCGAAGGAATATTTTACAAACTTAGAGAACGAGATTAATACTTGCAATGAGGGCATTGAGCGGGATAACCGGGAGATGCTGGCTTTGATTAACGGCCGAAGCGAGATTAAGTCTAAGGAACAGAAGTATTCCACCATGACCGAGCAGATCAACATCCGCAAGGCGCAGTTGAATCAGCGTTTGTTGGCTCGTAAGACCGAAGAGAATCAGTTACAGGCAGAGGTGGAGAAGGCCAAAGCTGCCTATGACGAGATTTTTGCTAAGACCGAGAGCTTAGAGCAGAATCAGAAGGAAATTGAAACCAAGATTCACGATTCCAAGGACCGCATCCGTCAGGCAAACATCGCCTTACAGGAAGCAAAGGATGCCTACAACAAGGAATCCTCCCGCTTGGAATCTTTGAAGAATATTGCAGAGCGTTATGACGGATACGGTAAGAGTATTCGTTCCGTTATGGAGCAGAAGGATAAGAACTCCGGCATTCATGGCGTTATTGCAGATTTGATTCACGTACAGAAGAAGTACGAGATTGCCATTGAGACCGCACTTGGCGGTAACATCCAGAACATTGTTACCGAGGATGAAGCGACCGCTAAGAACATGATTGATTTCTTGAAGAAGAATCATCTGGGTCGTGCTACTTTCCTTCCGATTACCAGTGTGGATGGTAGAGGCAATTTCAAGAAGACCGAAGTGTTGGATGATAAGGGCGTGATTGGACTTGCATCCGACTTGGTAGATTGTGATTCCCAGTACGAGGGTGTCATTGCATACTTGCTTGGTCGCGTGGTGGTTACCAAGACCGTAGATGATGCATTGGCCCTTGCACGTAAGAATAAGTATTCCCTTCATATTGTTACCTTGGAGGGTGAGTATTTAAGTCCGGGTGGTTCCATGTCCGGTGGTGCCTTCCGTAATAACAGCAAACTCCTCGGTCGTCATCGTGAGATTGACGATATGGAGAAGCGCTTGGAAGAGCTGGCTGCGAAGCAGAAAGAGATGGATCAGGATATTCTTGGTCGTCAGGCAGCCATCGCACTTTTGGAAGATGACTTAGAAGAGAACCG
This sequence comes from Lachnospiraceae bacterium, assembly GCA_017959525.1. Classification (GTDB taxonomy): domain Bacteria; phylum Bacillota; class Clostridia; order Lachnospirales; family Lachnospiraceae; genus XBD2001. The sequence continues at coordinate 7,216 of JAGDAL010000194.1, forward strand.
TAAGGCCCTCTCTGCAGCTGCAGTAGAGAAAAATACGGCTGAGATTAATTTGGCTCGTTCCAAGGAACTCATGAAGGAAAGCGAGAATGCATTCCAGTCCTTGAATACTGAGGGTGCGGATATCGAGAAGCAGTTAGCGGAAATCGAGAAGGCACAGAAGGATATTGCAGAAGAGTTGGAAGCTTCCCTGACCAGAGAGCAGGAATTGAAGGATGAGATTGCTGCGTTGAATCAGACTTTGGATGAGAAGACTTACATGGAGACCGCAGCCAACCGTAATGTGGCTGAGGTTCAGATTGAAGAAGCTTCTGCCCGCCAGAAGGTAGATTTTGTCAATGATAACATTGCCCGTGTCAATGCTTCTATCGAGAAGAGTGAGAGTGCGTTGGCTGAACTTTTGAGCCAGGCAGCGAACTCCAAGGAAGAGATGGAGCAGCGTCGCAACGATATCGAGCGTATCAAGGATACCATCAGCGGTGCGGATGAGAATTACGCTGCATTGGAAGCAGAGTTGAAGGCTGCACAGGCCAAGAAGATTGAACTCAACGATGAGTACAAGAGCTTCTTTGACAAGAAGGAAGCTATTTCCAAGGCGATTGCAGATTTGGAAAAAGAAATCTTCCGTTTGGATGCACAGCGTGAGAAGACCACGGATTCCATCAATTACCAGAACAGCTACATGTGGGATGAGTATGAACTGACCTATCATGCAGCAGAGCGACTGCGCGATGAGAATTACAAGGATCACGATGTACTTCGTAAGTTGGTGAACTCCACCAAGGATGCATTGAAGAAGATGGGCAACGTCAACGTCAATGCCATCGAAGAATACAAGGAAGTCTCCGAGCGTTACTTCTTCTTGAAGGATCAGCATGATGACTTGATCGAAGCGGAACAGCGTTTGGTTGAGATTATCGATGAATTGGATACCGGAATGCGCAAGCAGTTCGAGGAAGGATTTGCCAATATTCAGAGAGAATTCGACAAGGCCTTCAAAGAACTCTTCGGCGGTGGTAAGGGTACCTTGGAACTCATTGAGGGCGAGGATATCTTAGAGACCGGCATTAAGATTATTGCGCAGCCACCGGGAAAGAAATTGCAGAATATGATGCAGCTCTCCGGTGGAGAGAAGTCCTTGACTGCGATTGCACTGCTTTTTGCAATTCAGAATTTGAAGCCGTCCCCATTCTGTCTCTTGGACGAGATCGAGGCGGCGTTAGACGATTCCAACGTCGATCGCTATGCCAAGTATTTGCATAAGCTGACGAAGAATACACAGTTTATCGTCATTACCCATAGACGAGGAACCATGAATGCAGCAGACCGTCTCTACGGTATTACCATGCAGGAGAAGGGTATCTCCACTTTGGTTTCTGTCAACTTAATTGAAGCAGATTTGGATGAATAAGTATGGCTTTATTTGGATTTGGTAAGAAAAAACAGGATATCATTGCTGCCGCTGCCGGCTTGAACTTCGAGGACGAGCCGAAGAAGGAGCAGGAAGTAGAAGAAGTCGTAGAGGAAGTTACACCAAGCGGTCCATCTATCCTTGATGAAGTCAAGGAAGAGATGGATACCTTGAAGCCTGCGGAGTTAAAAGCAAACTTCGGTAAGAATGCGGACGGTTCCCTTGCAGAAGAGGAACCGGCGCCGGTGGAAGAAGCCCCTGTAGAGGAAGGCGGATTCTTTCAGAAGTTGGTGGCCGGTCTTACAAAGACCAGAGATAACTTCGTCCGTAACATGGACTATGCTTTTGGCGCTTCTGAGATTAACGATGAGTTCTATGAGGAGTTGGAAGAGATTCTCATCTCCGGAGATATCGGCGTTCGTACAACGGATGCCATCTTAGAGAACTTAAAAGAGGAAGTACGCAGTCGAAAGATTGTAGATCCGGTTGAGTGTAAGCAGGTCTTAATCGATGCCATTCGTTCCCAGATGGATTTGGGCGATGCGGCATATGAATTTGAGAAGCAGCGTTCCGTGGTTTTCGTCATCGGCGTGAATGGTGTTGGAAAAACAACAACTATCGGTAAGCTGGCAGCGAAGTTAAAAGCCATGGATAAGAAAGTGGTCATTGCTGCTGCGGATACCTTCCGTGCTGCTGCAGGTGACCAGTTGCGGGAATGGGCAAACCGTGTAGGTGTCGATATGATCGGCGGCCAGGACGGTAGTGACCCGGCAGCGGTGGTATTCGATGCCATTGCTTCTGCCAAGGCAAAGAATGCGGATGTGCTCTTAATTGATACCGCAGGTCGTTTGCATAACAAGAAGAATCTGATGGACGAGTTGTCCAAGATGAACCGCATCATTGAGCGGGAATATCCGGGTGCATTCAAGGAATCTTTGGTTGTATTGGATGCTACCACCGGACAGAATGCTTTAAACCAGGCCAAGGAATTCAAAGAGGCTGCGGATTTAACCGGAGTTGTTCTTACGAAGATGGACGGTACCGCAAAGGGTGGTATTGCCGTTGCTATTCAGTCCGAGCTTGGTGTGCCGGTGAAGTACATCGGTGTGGGTGAAAGCGTGGATGACTTAGAGAAGTTCGATGCCAACCAATTCGTAAAAGCATTGTTTCTCTAAGATGGATGTGAGATAATCCAAGGAAAAGGAAAAAGGAAAGAAGGAAAAAAGATTATGTTAACCAAGAAGGATTTTGACGAGGCTTGTAGCGTCGTCAGTCGCGTAACCCTGGAAACGAAGCTGATCTACAGCGATTTCCTTAGTGACAAGACCGGCAACAAGGTCTATTTGAAGCCGGAGAATATGCAGTTCACCGGTGCCTATAAGGTACGTGGTGCTTACTACAAGATTTCTACCTTGTCCGATGAGGAACGTTCCAAGGGCTTGATTACTGCGTCTGCAGGTAACCATGCACAGGGCGTTGCGTATGCAGCTAAGTTGTTCGGCTGCAAGGCTGTCATTGTCATGCCAACCACCACACCGCTTATTAAGGTGAATCGCACCAAGAGCTACGGAGCAGAAGTGGTATTGCACGGAGACGTGTATGATGAGGCATGTGAGTATGCATTACAGCTTGCCAAGGAAGAAGGATATACCTTTATCCACCCGTTTGACGATCCGGCTGTGGCCACCGGTCAGGGAACCATCGCCATGGAGATTATCAAGGAGCTTCCTCTGGTAGATTATATTTTGGTACCAATCGGCGGAGGCGGATTGGCTACCGGCGTTTCCACCCTTGCGAAGCTTATTAATCCGAAGATTAAGGTCATTGGTGTAGAGCCGGAAGGCGCTGCCTGCATGAAGGCTTCTTTGGAGAAGGGGGAAGTGACCACCTTACCAACCGTTAGCACCATTGCGGACGGTACTGCGGTAAAGACTCCGGGAACCGAGATTTTCCCATACATTCAGAAGAATATCGATGATATCGTAACCGTTGGGGACGATGAGCTCATCGGTGCTTTCCTGGACATGGTGGAGAACCACAAGATGGTGGTTGAGAATTCCGGTTTGCTTACGGTGGCAGCGGTTCAGAAGCTGAATCTGAAGAACAAGAACGTGGTATGTATCTTAAGCGGCGGTAACATGGATGTGATTACCATGTCTTCCGTAGTACAACAGGGCTTGATTTTCAGAGACCGTATTTTTACCGTATCTGTCTTGCTTCCGGATAAGCCGGGTCAGTTGGCTGCAGTTGCGGACACCATTGCGAAGCAGCAAGGTAACGTCATTAAGTTGGAGCACAACCAGTTCGTTACCACCAACCGTACGGCACAGGTAGAACTTCGTATTACCTTGGAGGCGTTCGGAACGGACCATAAGCAGCAGATTTTGGAAGCGTTGGATGAAGGCGGATATAAGCCGAAGATCGTACGCACCAGTTTATAATGAGAACATTTCCCCGGGCGATTGTGCCCGGGATTTTAATTTTAA
>JAGDAL010000195.1 GCA_017959525.1 Lachnospiraceae bacterium
AAAACGTTGCCCATCTTCGCTGCCGCAGCGGATAAATCCCCGCGCGCAAGGGCTTCCTGCAATCCGTCAATATCCGGATGGTCGATCTGCTCGGCTGCATCCAGATGTTCATAGACAAACTTGGTGGATACATCAATTGGCGGCTTGCCAATGAGTACATTCCAGGCCGGAGCATCCGGTAGTCTAGTCAGCTCTTCTCCGATGCCCTCTGAAAGTGCGGTACCGCCCATAATACAATACGGAACGTCCGCTCCTACCGAAACGGCCAATCCCATTAAGGCTTCCCTGCTGTATCCCAACTCCAAAAGTTCATTCAATCCAAGAAATACGGCTGCCGCATCCGTACTACCACCGGCCATTCCGGCTGCAATCGGAATCCGCTTCACCAAAGAAATGTGAAGTCCCGTTGCCTCGACTCCTGCATCCTGCAGTAAGCACTTGGCTGCCTTCACACACAGATTGGATTCATCTGCTTCTAAGGTGGCAGTCTTCTCTTCTACCGTCACATCCATGGTAATCCCGGGCGCATCGATCCGTCGAATAGTGACGGTATCATAGAGATCCACCGTCTGCATGATCATCTTCACTTGATGATACCCATTCGGCAGAACCCCTAAAACATCCAGGCCCAGGTTGATTTTTGCATATGCGTTTCGCGTTATTTCCTGCATCATTCTATACATCTTCCATGTTCTATCTGTATACAAAGTGCATTGTATCATTTTCACGTACACAATTCAATAGGACTTCCTAACGTATTTTGTATTCATATTTATCCCAAATTGCTGTTTTTCGGGCAAAAGAAAAGACCATCGCATCTGATGATCTTTTCCTTGCTCATAGTTATTTTTTTCTTACATTGAGTCATTCTTTGGGGGGAAGGAGGATAAAGAAAAACCCAAATCTCTCTTAGCTGGCATACACGATTTCTTCGAGAATACTGGTAGCAAACTCTACGTTATCAAAGATGCCATCCTGGCGGTCAATAATCACTTCCGTTGTCTGTATCTCTTTCGTCTGTGACTTCTCATCCAACGGATTGGTGCACCTCTTTTGACGACGTTCTTCCGAGCGTACTACTTTTTCCAAATCAACCAGCATCTCGTGCGTAGAGTCCACTACTTCGGTTAACTGATTAAAATGTTCTTTCATTACTACATCCATAGCACACACCTCATTTGCTACGTCTCCAAAACGGGTATGGAAAGATTATAGCCTCGCTTTGGACACACAAAGGACACACACAAGATATGCCCTCCTGTCAACTTATCAGATGTTCGGATTGTAGGTCTCTCCTCGTTCTGCCATGCGCTGTTCCAGCTTCTCGTGAGCCTTCGCTTCGATCTGCTCCTTCTTCGCATCCATAATTGCATTGTTCAATGATAACATCTTCGCATCCAGCATGGACACAATGCCGGAGCACTCGCGCAAGTCTCTACTAATGTAGTCCGGCGCATTGCCTTCGAACTTGTAATAGATCTTGTGCTCTAAGCTGGCCCAGAAGTCCATTGCAATGGTACGAATCTGTATCTCTACCTTGGTATCTACCACCTTGTCAGACAGAAAAATCGGAATGGACACCAACATATGGTAGCTCTTGTATCCGCTGTCCTTCGGATTCTTAATGTAATCCTTGATGGAGATGACGGTAATATCATTCTGTCCACCAATCATATCTGCCATGCGGTAGATATCCGATGTAAAAGAGCAAACAATACGGAATCCTGCAATATCATTACAGTAATTCACCATATTCTCAATGCTCTCTTCGTAGCCGTAATTCTTTAATTTCTTAATGATACTCTCCGGTCGCTTCACGCGGGATTTCACGTATTCAATCGGATTGTACTGATGTGTGTGCTGAAACTCGTCGTTTAAGATTTCTACCTTGGTAGCCATCTCCTTGATTGCTGCATTGTAAAGAAGCATGATGGAGTTCCAGGTGTCGATCCCCTCATCGCGACATAGCTTCACATATTCTGCTTGATCCATAGCTCCTAACCTCATATACCCTTTTGTAGGTTAATCCTCCTCAATTACGTGGATTTCCAAATAATCAAAAGGAATCTCCTCAATAAAACTATCTTGCGTAAATCTGGCTTTGCCGTTGCGCTTGAACTGCGCAATCGTAGACTCCAACCAGATTGGTCTTCCTAAATCCAGTTGTGCACAGGCATCTTCCAGTGCACCAAATATTTTGTGCGTGCGGGTGTCATCCCCATCCTTATCAATCACCACATCCTGAATCAGGTGATTGTCGCACCATTCCTTAAACCATATTTTCATACGATCTCCAATATCCGATTCATTCTCATCTAGCTGCGGCGCTGTCTGGATGCTTCGTACATCAAAATGCCCGCTGCCATGGCCGCATTCAACGATTCCACACGGCCGGCCATCGGAATCTTCAATCCCGCGGAAGCAAGTGCTGCCGTCTCGGGGCGAAGACCGTTGCCTTCGTTACCAATGAGAAACGCGGTTCCCTTGGTATAATCCAATTCATCGTAGAATTCCGTTGCCTTCAAATGTGCTGCATAGACACAGATCCCACGCTGCTTCATCTCATCGATGGTCGCATGCAAATCCTCACTGATCAGATATGGCATACGATACAAACTGCCCATGGTGGAACGAACCACCTTCGGTGAAAATAAATCCACGGTGTCCTTGCTCATAATCACACCGTCCACGCCGGCACCTTCTGCGGTGCGTAACATGGTTCCCAAGTTCCCCGGGTCTTGGATATTCTCCAATATTAAGTATAGCCCATTTGTCCCCTGAAAGAAAGATTCCGGGGCATATTCCGGCTTCGTCACAATTGCCAAAACTCCTTGTGGCGTAACGGTTTCCGACATGGTCTTAAACACCGGATCCGCCACCTGTTCCACTAAGGATGCATCCAATGATGACAGTGCTTGCATCACTTCTTCCGTCGGATGTTCAGACACAAATACTTTGCGCAGTAGATGTGCCGGCGTCTCCTGGACCATACGTGGTCCTTCTACGACAAATGCCTTCTCTTCCCGGCGGGCCTTAGCCTTGGTCTGAAGTTGTATCACATACTTAACCTGCTGGTTGCTCTTACTCTCAATCATTGTTTGTCCTCACATGGAAAAAGCCAGCGCAATGCGCTGGCTTTATAATACATTGTAAACTCTTATGAGTTGGAAAGGTCGTGACAAATCTTAACCTGATACTCGTCAACTTCCTTCTTCATGGATAATGCTTCATCGATATCGAAATCAACGAACTCACCATGACGATATCCAACTACACGATTGCTCTTGCCTTCGCATAACAAATCTACTGCAAGGCATCCCATTGTAGAAGCGTACACACGATCCTTCGCGGTAGGAGATCCACCTCTTTGCATATGTCCAAGGATGGAAGCTCTGGTCTCTACGCCGGTAGCTGCCTCAATACGCTTTGCCATGGATGCGGAATGTCCGATACCCTCAGCATTGATAATGATGTGATGCTGCTTGCCCTTCTTACGGCCATCGATAATGTGATTTACCAATGCTTGCTCGTCATAATCATAACGCTCCGGCAGAAGAACATCCTCTGCACCGTTGGCAATACCACACCACAATGCGATATATCCGGCACCACGACCCATTACTTCGATAATAGAGCAACGCTCATGAGAAGTAGAGGTATCACGTACCTTGTCAATTGCGTCCATAGCGGTATTTACTGCAGTATCGAAACCGATAGTGTACTCGGTACAGTCAATATCCAAGTCAATGGTTCCCGGGATGCCGATGGTATTAATACCATGGTTTGCCAGCTTCTGTGCACCCTGGAAAGAACCGTCTCCACCGATTACTACCAAGCCATCTATTCCGTGCTTCTTGCAAATCTCAGCACCCTTCTTCTGATATTCCTCTTCCTTGAACTCAAGGCAACGAGCGGTCTGAAGAATAGTACCACCGCGAGAAATGATATCAGACACACTGTGTGCGTTCATATCGATAATCTCTTCTTCCAGGAGTCCGGCATAACCACGACGAATTCCCTTAACCTTTTTTCCTTTTGCAATTGCTTCACGGACAACTGCACGGATTGCAGCGTTCATTCCCGGGGCATCACCACCACTGGTCAGTACGCCGATTGTGTTTACTTCTTTTGCCATTTGCAAATTCCTCCGTTCCAGTTGAAATAACACATAACTTCATTTCATAAATTCACAGCATTTATTTTAATCACTTTTCTTTGCAAATTCAACAATTTTTGAAGTTTTTTATGATACAACTTTCACATTATCCGCGCCGAATTTCTCGGACAACTTCCGGACCGTCTCGGCGTCGGCACAAATGTTGTATCGACTCGGTAGTTCCTTGATTGCCTTTGGATTCTTCACGTAAATCTTAATATGGTCTTTTCCTTCGTTTCCTGCGATAGCCGAAAAGAGTTCCGGTTCCATGGATTCGTAGTCTTCCTTGGTCTCAAACTGAATCCACAGGGTTCTTGCAATTTCTTCAAACGGTGTCACGCTCTCGCACAACAGCTTCGCGTCTTTTTCTTCCTGGGCATCCACCCGTCCGGAGATGAAGACCTTGCTGTCCTCTACCAGTACCCGGCGATTGCGCTCGAAGTCTCTCGGGAAAACGATGACTTCCATGGTTCCATACAAATCCTCGATGGTGACATAGGCCATCATCTGGTTCTTCTTGGTAAAAATGGTACGTACGTCTACGATCATACCGCCCACCGTTACCTTCTGCTTATCCTTCACGATGGTGGTAGCATCCTCGCCGTTCATGCTGCCTTCCTCCGGCTCCTGTAATAAGAAGTCCGTAGACTTGGCGGTACAGATGCGATCCATCACATCCAGATAATCCTCCAGCGGATGTCCGCTGACATAGATGCCCAGCACTTCCTTCTCGAAAGCAAGCTTTACTTCCTTGTCGAATTCCGGCTGATCCGGGAACTGAATCTCGAAGCTGGATTTGCTCTCTTCCGGCACCAGATCAAACAGGGAGACCTGGCCTTCCATATTTTTCTTCTTGGACTCGTTCACACTGTCCAAAATCATCGGGAAGACATAGACCTTCTGTCTGCGGTTGCCCTCTAAGCAATCCATGGCTCCGGCCTTAATCAAATTCTCTAAGCTTCGCTTATTGACTTCACGACCGTTGACCCGGTTGATAAATTCTTCTAAGTTCTTGTATGGTCCGTGAGCTTTGCGTTCTGCCACAATGTGGTCAATGACCGGACGGCCCACGCTCTTAATGGCGTACATACCATAACGGATGCCGTCGCCGTCAACAGAGAAGACACCCTCGCCCGCATTGATATCCGGCGGTAAGACCGGAATATTCATATCACGGCAGACCTGAATGTAGTTGGCAATGTTGCCACTGGCACTGTCAATGACAGAGGTCATCAATGCTGCCATGAATTCCTTCGGATAATATAATTTCAGATACGCGGTCTGGTAAGCCACCACTGCATAACATGCCGCATGGGATTTGTTAAATGCATACTTGGCGAAATCCACCATGCTATCGTAAATCCGGTTGGCTGCTTCCCGATCAATGCCGTTACCCACACAACCCGGAATATTTTCCTTGGCATTACCGTCTACGAAGTTGGTACGCTCCGCATCGATGACGTACTGTTTTTTCTTGGACATGGCACGTCGGATATTGTCCGCCTGTCCCATGGAGTAGCCGGCCAGATTCTGGAAAATCTGCATTACCTGCTCCTGGTAGACAATACAGCCGTAAGTCGCCTTTAGAATCGGCTCCAACTCCGGTGTCTCATAGCGGATGGAATCCTTGTCGTTCTTACCGCGAATGTAGTTCGGGATGAAATCCATTGGGCCCGGACGATACAGGGAAATTCCCGCAATAACGTCTTCCAAGCTCTCCGGATGCAACTCCTTCATGAAGCCCTTCATACCGCCGCTTTCCAACTGGAAGATACCTTCGCAGCGTCCGCTGGAAATCAACTCGAAGACCTTCGGGTCATCGCACTCCATATTTCGAAAATCAATGTCCCGTCCCGTATTGGCACGAATCATTTTGACCGCATCGTTAATTACGGTCAGGGTTCGAAGTCCCAAGAAGTCCATTTTTAACAGACCCAGTTCTTCGATGGTCACCATGGTAAACTGGGTAACGATGGTACCGTCCGCACCCTTGGCTACCGGTACGAATTCATCCATCGGCTTGCTTGCGATTACCACACCTGCTGCATGCATGGAGGTATTTCGCGGCAACCCTTCTAAGCGCATGGCGTAATCGATGAGGCTCTTTACGGTCTCATCCGTATCGTACATGGTTTTAAGTTCCGGATTCAGCTTCAGTGCATCCGCAATGGTAATATTCAACACATTCGGGATTTGCTTGGCCACACTATCCACATAGGTATACGGCAAATCCAAAACACGTCCTACGTCACGGATGGCATTCTTGGCCTTCATGGTACCGAAGGTAACAATCTGGGTCACACAGTCCGTACCGTACTTGTCTACGACGTAATCAATGACTTCCCCACGACGCTCATAACAGATATCCACGTCGATATCGGGCATGGATACACGTTCCGGATTCAAGAAACGCTCGAAGAGCAAGCTATAACGAATCGGATCGATATCCGTAATACCGGTGGTGTAAGATACCAAGCTTCCGGCCGCACTGCCTCGTCCCGGTCCTACCGGAATGCCGTTCATGCGGGCGTAGTTGATAAAATCCCATAC
>JAGDAL010000196.1 GCA_017959525.1 Lachnospiraceae bacterium
AACCAAGAGTTACGAGACGACTACCGCCCTCTTCAATGTAAACCTTGACATTGAAAGCGGACACATCATCGGCCTACTTGGACCAAACGGTAGCGGAAAAACAACATTAATCAAGATTCTATGCGGATTGTTACATCCGACTTCCGGAACTGTTTTGGTAGATGAGCAGCCAATCGGTGTTGCAACCAAGCGCGTTATCTCTTACTTACCGGATTCGACTTACTTAGACGGCAACCAGACCATCCGGGATACCATTCACTTATTCCTGGATTTTTACGAAGACTTCGATGCCAACCGTGCTTACGATATGTTGCAGAAGTTGAACATCAATCCGGATTCAAAATTAAAGACCCTCTCTAAGGGTACCAAAGAGAAAGTACAGCTCATCCTTGTTATGAGCCGCCGTGCAAAGCTCTACATCTTAGATGAACCGATTGCCGGTGTGGACCCTGCTGCCAGAGATTATATTCTAAACACCATTATTTCCAACTATGATCCGGAAGCAACCATCATCATTTCCACTCACTTGATTGCAGATGTGGAAAGTGTCTTGGACGACGTTATTTTCTTACAGTATGGGCAGATCGCACTCCACGCTACGGTGGATGACATCCGTGCGAAGGAAGGCAAGTCTGTGGACGCACTGTTTAGGGAGGTATACAAATGTTAGGTAAATTATTAAAGCATGAAATCATCGCCACTTGGAAAATCTTTGTTTTACTGGATGTGATTACTGTCCTCGCCGGCGGTGTGGTAGGAATCTTCGCATACAACTTCCCGGATTTGGACCGTGTTCCGGAACCGTTGGCCGTACTTCTTGGCTTGGGCTTCGCCGGATACTTCGTACTCTTAGTTGCATCCGGTCTGTTGACCCTGGTATTCATCGTGGTCCGTTACTACCGCAACCTCTACACGGCACAGGGTTACTTAACTTTTACCTTGCCGGCTACCACAACCGAGATTCTTTCTTCTAAGATTATTGTTTCCTTTGTGGCTGAGTTATTAAACTTCCTGAGCATTGGCCTAAGCGTTGGACTGGTAGGATTAGGATTTGCTGCCCTTGGCATGAAGGAATCCCCGGTAGACACCATCCAGGTTTTAGAGGGCTTCCGTGAGTTATGGTATGAGCTTTTCGGCATCGACCGTATCGGAACCACTTGCTTATACATTGCATATATATTAATCAGCGTATTGTATCGTATTATTATTTTCTTCTTCGCTATTAGCTTGGGACAGCTATGGCAGCAGCATAAGGTGTTAGGTTCTGTCATCTTCTACTTCGTAATTAATGCAGTCCTTAGTGTGGTACACACCTTGTTGAACATCGGAAGCGGAAGTTTCTCCCTGTTGTTCATGACAACCTACGATACGTCTTCCCAGTTCTTCACACGCCTGGTTACTACAAACACCATTATCAGTGTGATTGCAGTCATCGGCATGTATATCGGAAGCATCCTGATTACCGACCGCAAATTAAACTTAGATTAATCACGAATGCAAAAAAGCTTGTGGGGATTACTCCTCACAAGCTTTTCTTTGATTTATCTGTATTTATACTCTTTTTATGAAGCCAGCTTATCCTGCTCCTGCTCCAACTCTACGGTGAAGTATCCCATCTTCTCATTCAAGGTCTCAGCCATTGCACGCAAATCCTCTGCTGCATCTGAAATCAATGCAAAGGTTGCATTCAACTCTTCCATGGAAGCATTGGTCTCTTCAGAGGAAGCTGCATTTTCCTGGGAAATTGCGGACAGCTCTTCGATAATCTCCGTGAAGCTGTTCTTCAATCCCTTCAACAAATGAATCTTCTCTGCGATGACCTTAGTAGAAGCATCTACATTGTTTACATTGGCAACCACCGTATCCATATCCGCCTTGGTAGAGGTCAACTGCTCATTCTGTGCAGATA
>JAGDAL010000197.1 GCA_017959525.1 Lachnospiraceae bacterium
ATGGCATCTTCACCCAGCCAGGATTCTGTGGTGTGAAAATCATCCATTGCATGCTTATGTTCTTCTGCCGCAATTAAATATGATGCAAATCCACTTTCTATATCATCAAAGAATCTGATTGTTTGTTCGACATCAAAAAACTTTCCGTTATGTGCCCCCATAGTTCCCCCATTAATCTTTTATCCAAACAAGACAGCCATCGAAGGACGGCTGTCTCAATACATTATTTTTGCAACAATTCGTACTCGCGCATCAACTCCGGAGGTACCGGAACCTGGGTGTTCTGCATCTTCTTGATGATGTTTGCCAGCGGTCTTGCCTTCTGGGAAACACGGCCCTGATGCTTGTTGATGTGTTCCTGGTAGGTCGGGTTGGCAGCTAATGCCTTGCGAACTTCGTCAGCGAATGGGCAATAATGGAAAATGATATCACGGGATACCTTGTTCATACGTAGCGCGCCCTTCGCCTCAAAATTAATATAGGTATAGTAGTCTGCAACGAATACACGACGGTAATTGTTGCCGGCCTTCTGCAAATCTTTCTTCAGCTTCTCTCTCTGATCCTGAGACAGGTTGGAGTTCTTACGATAATACTGCAGGTAATCGCTGTACTCTGCGGTAAGGGACGGATCGGACAAATCGTTCCAATGGATACCCTGTTCCGTCTTACACATCTCCCAACGGAACTCACCACACATCTTGGTAACGGAATCACCCAAGTCTTCCACGTCAAAAATCGGCACCATCATACGGCCCGGAGAGGTACGCTTCTTGCCCTCAATCTCCTGCCACAAAACAGCACGGCTACCGAAGTTCGGCATCAAAATAATATATGGGAAGACTTCCTTGTGCACCGGAAGCTGCGGAATTCCAACATCCGCATTGTGGTAGGTATACTCACGCTCAAAGATGTTGTAATCGATACTGCGAATGCGATCCATCTCTTCCTGTACACGATGGATGGAAGCATAGGCCTTATCCAACGGCATCAGGCAGTTGCACGCATCAAATACCGGAATAAACGCAGACACACGGCCGAAGGTCATACGGTTACCGATTGCAAAGAAGTTCCGTAACTCGAACTGCAAGCGGCACTTCGGGTCGTTTAACATCTGCTGTTCCTGTGCCTCGGTAATATCACCGTTACGTACATCCTCACGCAACTGAGAAGGATAATCCAAATCGAACTCGTTACGGGACGGATTCTCTTCCATACGATAAATCTTACCCAACCACTCGTAAACGGTCATAATCTTGCCGTTTGGATCCGGCATATAAGCGGATGCATAACGGAACAAGACCTGTAAGTCCTCTTCCTTCACTACCCGCTCATCCAACACACCAAACATCAAGAACATCCGAATGATGCTTGGCATATTGGCATCGGTAATCGCCTTCAAAAATACTGCTTCATACAAGCGATAGAACACATCCGTAATCTTACGACGCAGCCCACGCATCTCATCGGAGGTCTCGCCGCGCTCATTAATGGAGGTGTACTGCTTCATCAACTGACGAAGCAAGGAAGCATCCTCATCTGCGAAGGTGCCCTGGGTCGGATAGATAATAATCTGCTCTAAGATATCCTTCATCACCGGAACGTCCACGCTGGTATCGCCGCCGGCGGAAACGCCCTTCTTCTTGGCCTCCAGGTTCTGAATGGCAATACGGAAGCGATTGGTAATACGTACAAACTCTTCCTGGTAAGCCAGCTCCTGCTGTACCGCCTCTTCCACATTGTCCATAAAAGAACCTGCGGAAAATACCATACCGGCACACATAGCAGCACCAAGAGTATATACCTGACTTAAGAAACGGTCCTCATAATCGTGAACCATGTTCATATATTCTACATTCCAGTGTTCTACAGAA
>JAGDAL010000198.1 GCA_017959525.1 Lachnospiraceae bacterium
ATGACTAATCGCCATGCCGTCGTCCCCGCCGGTGCGATACACCTGGCCCTGGGTGCCAATGGACAGTGCCCAACACTCCGCCGCACCCTTGATAAGCTCATCTCCTGCTGCATGGCCTTTTTCATCGTTGACCCGCTTTAGGCCGTTCACATCCATGGCAAACAGCACAAAGTCATCGGGCAAATCACTCTTCCGCAGCTCCCGCAGATCTTCGTCGAAACAACGACGGTTGAAAAGGCGCGTCATCTCATCCGTCATGGAAATACGAATCAGATGCTCCTCCCGCTGCTTCTCCTCGTCTACATTACGGGTGGTATAGATAATCACATTCGGAATTCCGTCTAAGGTGGAATCCACCGTAATATACTGGGCGCGGAACCATCCGGAAATCACATCGATGAAGTCTGCACTGATCACCTTTTTATGGGATAGACGGGAGCGAATGGTCTTCAGGTTCGTATAAGCCATGAAGTCATCCACCTGGTCCGGCATCACTGTCTTCATGATGCGCTGGTTCATGCGGCTATGGGTCTGGGCCTGCAAATCGATTGGGTGTTTTTTGTACTCGCTGTCTCGAAGGGACATCTCCGTATTGGAAACAAAGTCAATCAGGTTCACATTCTCATAGATTTCGGACATGGACACCAGGATATCCATTTTCTCCCGCATGTCTACATCCTGCCTGCGAATCTTCTCGTTCTGGCGGAAAAGCGCCTTAAAATACCGCAGGGTCAGCTTACCGATGATATAGGCACTGACGCACATAATGATGCTCTCAATGGTAAATCCGCTCATCACGTCTGCAAAATACGCCTGCGGCTCGTCGTAATCCGCCCGCAGGGTCACCTTGTAGAAGGAATTCACGTACGTAACACCCAGCATCAGGATGTAATTTAAGAAGAAGGAGTAAAAGAAAATGCCTTTGTCGCAGTATAACAAGCTAAGAAGCGGAACCAAAAACCAGGTCAGATAGATGCTGACATGGGAATGGGACATATAGACAAGTAGCATGTCCAATGCCGTCAGCGCAAAAATACCGGTCACCATAGAACTTGGCTGCGTCCGAAGAAGCAACAGATGAATGGATGCCATGACCAGCACCACCGCAGTAATGCCGATACATGTGGTGTAGGTAATATCATGGAAGATTCCACCCCTGATGCCACTGGCAATCGCCGGACCGGTCAATGCAAAGAACCACAATGCGCGGTTTAAGTACCGATTGACGGTGATACGGTTCTCTTTTAAAAACTCGTTGTACTCCGTTGAAATGACAGTTCCCATACCATACTCTCCTCTTGTTCCGTCTGAATGATTGTGCCTACAACACCCACGCGATGCCCTTCGCCAAGCGAAGTTCGTCATCCGTAAAGTGATTGCCCGGATTCATCTCTAGTATGGTATCCACGCCCTGCCCGCGAACATGTTCGAAGGCTCTCCGCGTCTCATCCTCAACGGTTGCGACAATCGGATTTTTGACATGGGATTCTCTCTCCCCAAGAGAAAAATACACCCGATCCACATCCCCGGCAAATGTCTGCTGCCGAAGGAAGTTGCCGAATTCCGGAAACCATAAGGATCCGGAAGCACTCACGGCTCGGGTAAAAAGTGCTGTCTTATACAAACTGTAAATCGCAAACAATCCAGCCAAAGAGTAGCCTGCAATGGCAATGTACTCCGGTTCCCCAGATAGTTGCTTACGAATGGCCGGGAGAATTTCCTCGGCTATTTCCATTATATACGTATTTGCGCCCCCGGTGAAGTCTTCATCCCGCTTATAAATCCGCGGATGTTCCCAGGGGGATAGCTCCCTGTTCCAGTCCACACCGCTAATCACCGCTAAGGTAAAGGGCTTCGTCGCCCGCTCCCGTATGCGCTCATACAAGGACTTACCATCGTCCCCGTCATAGGTATTCACAAGAATCAGCGGGGCTCCGCTCTGTTCTACCCCATAGAGGTAGATTCGCTTCCCACTAACTGTCATTTTTTCCCTTTCTTCGTGGCCGGCTTCCCTTGGATCAAGGCTTCCTTCTGCTTGCGGGAGAGCTGCTTAATCTCGTATTCCCGCCGCATGGCCTCTTCCTTGGTTTCAAACGCCTCGTGATAAATCATCTCCACCGGGCGTCTGGCCTTGGTATATTTCGCGCCGGTGCCTTCATTGTGGGCCTTCAGACGCTTCTCTAAATCATTCGTCCAGCCGCAATAATAGGTGCCGTCCGCACATCTTAATATATAAATAAAGTTTTGTTTTTCCATGCTTCCATTATACGAATCTTCGGCTTTTCCCACAATCCAAAAAGGGGGAATCGATTTGGGTTGAAAGGCACTGCCTCACCATATATAATGCTAACAACAAAATTTTTGACACGGAGGGATAAAATGAAAAAACGTGTACTCTCTGCCTGTATTCTTCTAGTACTTGCGGCACTTTTGGCAGTGTCTGTTTTATATACAACAAAACATAAGACGGTAAAAACCACCGCTGCATTCCATGAGAATATGGAGGATTTGACCATCTATCTGGCGTCCGATACGCATTATCTCGCGCCGGAGTTAACGGACAACGGTTCTTTTTACAACAATATGATTCGCACCGGCGACGGCAAATTCATGCCGGAGAATGAGGCCATTAACAATACCCTCATCGACAAGGTGATTGCGGACCGTCCGGATGCCTTTATTCTGGCGGGGGATATTACCTTCAACGGTGCAAGCGAAAGCCACCGGCAGATGGCGAAGATGCTACAGCGCATTAAGGATGAGGGGATTCCGGTACTTGTGATTCCCGGCAACCATGATTTTACCGAGCGTCGCGCGGCCAGATTCCAAGGGGATTCCTATGAACTGGTAGACAGTATCGATGCCACGGAATTCTTAGAGCTCTATGGAGACTTGGGTCCGGACGATGCCCTCTCCCGGGATGAAACCTCCCTCTCTTATGTGACGGAACTCTCACCTCACGTGCGCATTCTCTGCGTGGATGTAAATACCGTTGTAGGGTTGCCTGGAATTCTGACCAATAGCACGTTGGAATATGTAGAAAAGGAATTGCAGAAGGCCAAGGAAGACGGGGCCTATGTCATTGGAGTTACACACCAGACGCTTCTGGTACATAGTGAACTTACCAGTCAGGGAATGAGTTTCATCGGAGCAGAGAAGCTCCAGGAATTATATGAAAAGTACGGAGTTTTGATGAATCTGTCCGGACACATGCATATCCAGCACATCGTAGAAAGTAAGAATGGGCTGACGGATATTGCTACCGGATCCGTCATGACTTCTCCGAATTACTATGCCAAGTTAGACCTGTCCGAGAAGGCGGTGCGCTACGAAGCGATTCCACTTACGGTGGAGCGTGTTTCGGATTTTGAAGAGCAGTCCCATGCCTTCCTCTGGGCCAATTCTCTGCGCCAGGGCCAGGAAAGCCTGATTGCCGACGGCGTGGATCCGGCAGAGTTTGAGAACACCGACAGTGACGCCTATCGGATGGCGGCGTTTTTTGCAGATTTCAATACGTCCTACATTGCCGGACACAGCGACCGGATTCCATGGGACGATGCCATACTTACCCTCTGGGACAAGACCGATACCTTCGTTCCGAAGTATTTCGACTTAGTGCAGAAGGAAGGGGCTCGTGATTTTACCAAGTGGACGCTGCAGGCGCCCATCGAAGAATCCAAGGAATAACTGCCCCCGTCCCCAGGGACCAACCTAGTATCCCAGAACCTGCTTTAACAGATACAACACCAGCAAGTGTGCCGGATAGAATACGTAAAAGAACCACTTATGAATTGGATGTTTGCTTCCCTTTTCTCCGTTATAGAAAAAGATAAGAAAAATAGGAACCAAAACAACGCCCAACTGAAACAGTTGTGGCTTCACGTTCTCCCATGCATTGGTTGGAGTGAACGCTGCAGAAAGTCCTAGGAGGATTCCAACTTCAACCGTTGCAATGATTCCAAAGGAAATCCACTTTGCCTTCGGATTCTCTCTGTAGATGTAAGCAAACAATGCCCACAGGATAACGAAAAAGAACCAGTCTCCAAATACGCTTAAGAAACAAGCCAGTACCACCAGCATGATTTTGAAAGCCTTGTGAATCTGCAATTGATCCCACATCCAGATTACCAAGAACGCTAAAAACAGCGTATAAATGACTCCCTGCTCGAATCCCGGCCAACGACCACTTTCGAACAAGTCGAATGGAATCCAGGATATTAATGCAAAAAGAAAAAGTCGAATCGCATATTTTTTCTTGTCCTTGGTGTACTGATATCCTTCAGCAAGAAGTACCGCCATAGATGGACCTGTCAATCGTCCGATAACATGCATCACCTGTCCGAGCAAACTTGCTGTTGGCACAAACGCCCAAGCGATGTGATCAATAAGCATCGCTAAAATCAAAATGTACTTCGTTTGGTTCCTGTTCAGTTTCACTTCATTTCCTCCATATCTGATCTATCGCAGAATCTCATCAATCGTTGAGACCGTGCTGAAGCTTCCGGAGTGCGTGGATATGATTTCCTTCATCATCGGAAGTTCAAAGTAACTGATGTAACAAATCAGCGTATTATTCTCCCCGGCGATAGCCCCTCTGGACTCCATGATGGTGCATGTCTTGTGCATCTTCTCACGAATATCCCGGATGATGCCGTCCGGATCCTGAGTAATGATGGTAACCTGCTTGATGGCCTCAAAATGGTCCGTATAATGGTCAATGACGGTGGTTGCCACAACGTATACCAGCAGACTTAGCAGCGCCGCCGTGGTATCAATTACAACAAAAACGGTCAGATACACCAACGCGTTAAAGAGCAAAAGCACCGGCGTCATGCTATAGTCGTGGCCCGTGTTGTCCGAAAGCTTTTTTACCACAATGTTCGCTAAGATTTCCGAGCCATCAATACATCCGCCATTTCGAAGAATGAGGGACAGGCCGGCGCCAAGGATTGCTCCACCAAATGCCACCGCCAGGAAATGTTCCGTATTCAGTTCAAATGGGATTTTTTCAAAAAAGGCAAGTCCAACCGTATACACCAGGGATCCTAAGGCCGCCTTCACGGTAAAGCTTCTGCCCAAGACCACGTATCCGGCAATCACAAATGGCAGGAATACTGCCAACACGCATAGGGACAGATGAAATCCCGTCAGCTTGCTGATTATAATGGCCACGCCTGCTGTTCCATAGTCGATGGCATCGTTAGGCAACAAAATCAGCGCGACGGAAAAACTGGCCATCAATGCACCGATGACAATTAGTATGTACGATAATAACCCTTTC
>JAGDAL010000199.1 GCA_017959525.1 Lachnospiraceae bacterium
CGGGTGCTTTGGATGCATCTAATCAAAGAGGAGGAAGAAGTAGAGGACCAAGAAGATACAGAAGATGCAGAGGATCCGGAAGAGGTCTTCACCGAAGAAGAGGTAAAAGCCTTAGCGGAAGAGTTCTTCGAGGAAGAACCATCAACACCGGTACCGCCAAAGACAACCAAACAAAAACAAAAGAAGACAAAACAGGCGAGTACCAAGGAATCATCCAACGATACCCTTGCTACTTTGCGCAAGGTTTTAGAAGATGAAGAAGCAAAAGAGGGAATCTATTTCCTGCTGCAGGAATTAGGGAAGTTCCTTCGGATGTTGGCGCCGAAAAAGTGTCGGTACCAGGGCGAGTTCTATACCGGAGATCCGGCATTGACAGGAGAGATTACCGGCTTTATCGCTACGATTCCTTGGTTGCAACCGAGAAAAGGGAATTATATCCTGCCGGATTTTTCCAAAGAGGACTTCTACCTCTTTGGAACCATAGGAATCGCCGGATATATCCAGATGTATCGCATCGTTGGTATGGGCATTCGCATCTTCTTTCACAAGAACGTACGTAAGCTTTACGCTTATTTCAAGGATAATAACTAGGAGGACATCAGATTATGGCAAAAGATCAAGAGGGATTTCAGACCACCATTCAGTCTCTGTTTCAGGGCATGGACAATTTCCTGTCTACCAAAACGGTGGTTGGAGAAGCAATTCAATATGGGGATACAACCATTGTTCCTTTGGTGAATGTATCCTTTGGCGTTGGCGCAGGTGCGTTCTATAACGACAAGCATAATAACGGTGGCGGCGGTATGGGTGGCAAGATGACCCCTTCCGCTGTGCTCGTAATTAAGAACGGCAATGTACGTCTGATTAACATTTCATCCCATAGCGGAATGGAGAAGCTTTTGGATATGGTTCCGGATTTCGTAGACGGATTTATGAACAAGGGCGATAAAGACGAAGATGCCAGAAGCAAAGCGGCAGAGTGTGTGGAAGAGACCATTATAGACGAAGCGGATTTTGAAGACGAATAAAAGACCCCCGGCGACTGCAAGAGAGCAGAAGTCGGGGTGATTTTTTGCAAAAAAATAGCTTCCGATAAATCGGAAGCTACAGTGGAAACTCTATTACGCTCTCTCTACTGCACCAGAACGCAAACAGGAAGTGCAAACATATAATCTCTTAGGAGTTCCGTTAACCTTACATTTAACAGACTTAACGTTGGACTTCCACATTTTGTTTGAACGTCTATGTGAATGGCTCACATTGTTTCCGAAATGAGCGCCTTTACCGCAAATTGCACATTTTGCCATGATAGCACCTCCTTAACAATTCATTTTCGGCCGTTGCAACGCAACAAAAGTATATTAACAAAGGATATATAAAAAAGCAAGTTCTTTTTCCATAATTTTTTAAAAAGTTTTTTGATAGAAAAACCAAGAATAAACAGGGGTCGACGTTCATTTTTCTTATGAATTATGTTATAATTGTATGCAATCAAAAGAGGAGGCAACTATGAATAAAGTATCAAAAAAACGTACTACGATACGTGCAAAATTCTTATTATCAATTCTTCCGATTCTTGCGGCAACCATTATTGTCTTGGTCGCAATTTCTGCCCAATTATCGAAGATTTACCTGGAGGATATGTCAATCGCACAGTTGGATTCTTCCATTACCAATCAGAGCGATAACATTGAGTCCTGGCTGAACAAGAATCTGGAGTTCTTCAGTACGGTAAAGCATACCATTGAGACAACAAATCCGGATGAACAGCAGTTACAGACCATCATCAATTCCACCTATGGCTACAACAAGTACGCCCCGAATGGTCTCTACATTGCTTCTACCAACGGTAAATTCATCAAGGCTGCCGGATCCGATCAGAAGGTTTCCAATGTAACCGGAGAGCAGTGGTTTGTCCAGGGCTTGACCCGTGTCAACATGGACTACGGTACTGCATATCAGAACGAGAACGGTGATTTCGTCGTATCCGCATCCGGTATTTTGCTGCTGGAAGGGGATGATACCAAGGTTATTTCCTCTGACGTGGATTTGAACCAGATCAGTATCATCGTAAATTCCGGTGTAAAAATGGACGGTGCTAAGGCATTCCTTGTAGACCGTTATGACGGAACCATTTTGGCTCACCCGAACGCATCTTATGTATCCACAAATTTGGATGACCAGACCGGAACCTTTATGACCGGTGTGGCAGAGCATGTCCGAAGTCGGGATTATGAGTCTACTACCATTGGCAAATACTACGTAGATTTCAAGCAGATTACCGGTAGTGATTGGTTATTGATTTCTTATGTACCGAAGGATTTGATTCTTTCCAACATCCGGAACTTAACCTTCATCTTAATTGCAGTGGGCGTATTGGCATTGCTTTTGGTTGGTGTCATTATCTGGCTTCTTGCATCCAAGTTGTTCCGTCCGTTGTCTGAGATTACCGAGGATATTACCCGTATGGCATCCGGTGATTTCACCGTAGATGTTACGGCTGCAAGCAACGATGAAATCGGTTTGATGGCAGAGAAGATGAAAGAGTTCATCGGCAGCATGCGTCATATGATTTCTTCCATTAATGCAGAGTCTGCCAAGTTAAAAGACGAGTCCGAGAATTCCAACCGGGTATCCGAGAGCATGTTCAATGCTTCCCAGTCCCAGGCAGAAGCTATGCAGGGCTTGAATAACACAGTCGATCAGTTGGCCGTTGCCGTTAACGAAATCGCTGAGAATGCAACCACACTTGCAATGGTTGTTACCGATACCAAGGATAATTCCGAGCAGGCCAATATCAGCATGAAAGAAACCGTTGAGATTTCCAAGAAGGGCCGTGACGATATGGAACATCTTGGAACTGCAATGAGTGAGATTAAGAGTGCGAACCAGGAACTGGTAGTATCCATCGGCAAGGTTGGTGCTGCTTCCGAAGAGATTACCAAGATTGTTGGTATGATTGCGGAAATCGCAGACGAGACCAACCTGTTGTCCTTGAATGCGTCCATTGAGGCCGCACGTGCCGGTGAAGCCGGAAGAGGATTCGCGGTTGTTGCTACCGAAATCGGTAATTTGGCGCAGAATTCTTCTGCCAGTGCAGAGACCATTGCCAAGCTCATTCAGCAGGTTCGTGATTTGATTGATGATGTTGTAAAACAGGCAAATTCTTCCGCAGAGCGCATCGAAGAGAACTCAGAGCTGATTCATGCAGCGGTTGAGACCTTTGATCATATTTACACTACCATTCAGACTTCGAACGATCAGTTAGAGGCAGTGGTTAACAATATTCAGAAGGTTTCCGATGTTGCTACGAACGTGGCTGCAATTTCCGAAGAGCAGGCAGCCAGCACGGATGAAATTCTCGAGACATCCAAGAATATGGTGGAACATGCACAGAACATTACGTCCAACAGTCAGGATGTGGCAGCCAACTCCAATGAATTGGCCGGCACTTCTCAGACACTGGCAGATCACGTGGCACAGTTCCGTATTTAGGAGGATGAATCATGAAGAAGAATATATTACGTAGAATACTTTCCGTACTTACCGGTGTAGCTTTGGTAGGTACCTTGTTTACCGGCTGCACCTCCACCAAGTCTTCCGGAGGAAGCGGTGGCGCCAAAATTTTATATGTTGAAACCGACGATGATGATACGTTCCGTGCGTCTTTGACTGAGGGTATTATGTCTGCCGCTGCAACCTATGGAGTTACCGTGGATCAAGTTTTAACCGGCAATTCTGTAGCAAAACAGGTAGAAGAGATTCAGAACGCTAAGGCGAATGGTTATACCGGAATTATTTGTCGTTTGGCAGATGTTGCAACTGCATTACAGATTGAAGATGCCAGCGACCTTCCTATCGTATTCGTAAATAACCAGCCGGATGATAACCGCCTGAAGGATTCCAAGTATGTATACGTTGGATCTCCGGAAGAAGATGCCGGAACTTATGAGGCTGAGTTTGTCTGGAATAAATTGGGCAAGCCATCTTCCGTAAATTTGGTTATCATGCGTGGTGAGAAGGGCCATTCCGCAACAGAAGGCCGTACCAATGCTGCCCGGAATTACTTCAAGGATCAGGGCGTTCAGGTGAATATCGTATTTTCCGATTATGCCAACTGGTCTACGGATAACGCCTTCAATTACATGAGCATTATTGATAAGCAGCATGTAGCTTATGATGCGGTCATTTGTAACAACGACTCCATGGCGCTTGGTGTGGTAGATTACTTGAATAAGCACGGCAAGGCAGATATTCCGGTAACCGGTGTTGACGCAACTGCAGACGGTTGTGCATCCATCGCTGCCGGCGGTATGGATTTTACCGTATTACAGAGTGCAGCCGGACAGGGCGAGCGTGCTGTAGAGGCCATTTCCATCATGGCTGACGGCGGTTCCATTTCTTCGGTTGCCGGTGTAACGGAGAACGGTAAATACATCTGGGTTCCGTTCGAAAAAGTAGACGCTTCGAATGTGTCTTCCTATCAGTAAAAGGGATGCGATTGTTTTTTTGAAAAAAATGATTATAATGTTAATGTGTTCTGTCTATGGACAGGCAAAATCTTTTTGGAGGTTTTAATTATGCACGGTAAAGGTCAAATGGAAACAGAGTTGGGCAAGATTATCGTTGACACAGATGTAATTGCAACCTATGCTGGTGCAGTTGCAGTAGAGTGCTTCGGAATCGTAGGAATGGCTGCCGTTAACATGAAGGACGGTTTGGTAAAGCTCCTGAAGAAAGATTACTTAAGCCATGGTATTGATGTGAATGTTGCAGAAGATAATTCTATTTCTTTGGATTTTCATGTCATTGTATCTTATGGTATCAGCATTGCTACCGTTACAGATAACTTAAAAGAAACCGTAAAATACAAGGTAGAAGAGTTTACCGGTATGAAGGTTGAGAATATTAACATTTACATCGAAGGCATTCGTGTAATTGATTAGGAGGATTTTGTAAGTGGAAATCACAACATTAAATGCGTCTCAAGTTTCCAAGATGTTTTTGGCTGGCGCGAAAAAGCTTGAGGCAAACAAAGACTTGATCAACGAGCTCAATGTCTTCCCGGTTCCTGATGGAGATACCGGTACTAATATGACGATGACCATTATGTCTGCGGCCAGAGAAGTCAGCACCTTAGAGACTTTGGATATGAAGTCCGTATCCAAGGCGATTTCTTCCGGTTCCCTGCGTGGAGCAAGAGGTAACTCCGGTGTTATTCTTTCTCAGTTGTTCCGTGGATTCACCAAGGTCATTAAGAAAGAAGAAGAATTAACCGTAGATATTCTTTGTGAAGCATGCCAGAAGAGTGTGGAGACTGCCTATCGTGCAGTTATGAAGCCGAAGGAAGGTACCATTCTTACCGTTGCTCGTGCAGCTGCAGATCGTGCTTTGGAAGTGGTCGATACCACCGATGATATCTTGGTATTCACTGAGGAGATTTTAAAAGCTGCTGATGAAATGCTTCAGAAGACTCCGGATTTACTTCCGGTATTGAAGCAGGCCGGTGTTGTAGATTCCGGTGGACAGGGCTTGGTAGAGGTATTATCCGGCGCATATGATTTCTTATCCGGTAAGGAAGTGGATCTGACCATCGATGGTTCCGATACATCCACTACCGAAGAGAAGGAAGAGGAGTTCTTCGAGTTCCTGTATTCCTTGCATTTGACTTTGGAGGCAACCAACAGCTTCCAGAATCAGGATGAGAATGAGATTCGCGTATACTTAGAGGCAATTGCCAACCAGATGAAGATCACAACCGCAGGCAATCGTATGGAAGTAGAGATGCTGACTAACGAGCCGGGTCGTGTTATCAATAAGGCATTGAAGTATGGTTCCATCCATTCTGTTGTGCTTACCAACTTACGTGACGATAAGGCATCCGATGATTCACCGGCGTTGAAGACGCTTGCGAAGGCAGAGGAGAAGAAAGCAGAAGAGCCACCAAAGGATATGGGATTTGTTGCTGTATCCATCGGTGAAGGTATGAACCAGATTTTCCGTGACTTGGGCGCTGATTACATCATTGAAGGTGGTCAGACCATGAACCCAAGTACCGAAGATATCTTGAAGGCAATCGACCAGGTCAATGCCAAGACTGTATTTGTTCTTCCAAACAACAAGAACATTGTATTGGCTGCGAACCAGGCAAGAGATATTTGTGAAGACAAGAATATTGTTGTTCTTCCAACCAAGACATTGCCTCAGGGTATTACCGCATTGATCAACTTCGTTCCGGATGCTTCTGTAGAAGAGAAAACCGAAACCATGACCGGTGAACTTGCTAACGTGAAGTCCGGTGAGATTACCTATGCGGTACGTGATACCATCATTGATGATAAGACCATCAAAGAAGGCGATTACATGGGTATCGGCGATACCGGTATCGTTGCTGTAAATCCGGATCTGGATGCGGTTATGATTGAGACCTTGCAGATCCTTTGTGATGACGATTCCTCTTTGATTAGCCTTTACGCCGGTTCTGATGTTACTGATGCAGAGGCCGAAGCAATGGCTGCCAAAGTAACCGAAGCATTCCCGAATGTTGAAGTAGAGCTTCAGCAGGGCGGACAGCCGGTATATTTCTATGTATTATCTGTAGAGTAATTACAATCCTGCGTTCCTTATGGGCGCAGGATTTTTCTTAGGATGAACCGATGAATTATAACGACGACATTACGAAGATCAAAGGCGTTGGCGAGAAAACTGCCAAGCTTTTTCAAAAACTAAACCTGACGCAGATCGGTGATTTGGTGAACTTCTATCCAAGAACCTATTTTGCTTATCCGGATGCCGTGGAAGAATTGCCGGAGGACTTTGAGGGTGGCACCATTTCCATCCTTGTTCGCATCCAAAAGAAGGTCTTTACCAAGCATTCGGCTCGTATGGACGTTACCACCACTCAAGTGACTCTAGGCGATACGCCAATTTCTCTGGTATGGTTTCGTATGCCTTATGTGCGCAATCAATTGGAACCGGGCAAATTGGTGATCCTATACGGTCCTATGAAGAAGGACAACACCGGTTACAAGATGGAGCAGGCCGCCATCTATACACCGGAGCAATACCGCACACTTCAGAGTAGCTTACAGCCGGTGTATCATCTGACCAAGGGCCTTTCCAATCAGACAGTGAAGAAATCCGTACAGGCATCCTTAGAGGAATTATCCATCGTGGATTATGTGCCGGAAGCTTTCCTTTCCAAGCATGGTTTCGTGGAATTGCCTTTGGCATATGAGAAGATTCATTTTCCTCTTACTATGGACGAGCTAGGTGAGGCCAGAAGACGTCTGGTGTATGATGAGTTTTTTGATTTCATCCTGCGGGTCCAGTTGGAAAAAGCCAAAGAAGAAATCGAATATCATCCCATCGAACTTCCGGTGCGTAATCTCTATGACAAAGTCCGTTGGCAGTTGCCGTTTCAGTTGACTGCCGGACAGGTAGACTGCCTAGAAGCCATCGAACGGGATCTGTTGCAGGGAGATTGCAGACAGCGCTTGATTCAGGGTGATGTCGGAAGCGGTAAGACCATTGTGGCTTTCTTGGCCATGCTTCGTATGGCAGAGAACGGCTATCAGAGTGCCATTATGGCACCGACGGAAGTCTTGGCAGCACAGCATTATGAGACCTTCCGGGAATACTGTGAACTCTACCAGGTTCCTTATCCGGTGTACTTACTGATGGGTTCCATGTCTGCCAAAGAGAAAAAGGAAGTCTATGCGCATTTAGCTTCCAATGAGATTTGTTTTGTCATCGGAACCCATGCTTTGATCCAGAAGAAGGTCGAATTTCATAACCTTGGTATGGTCATTACCGATGAGCAGCATCGCTTCGGTGTGAAGCAGCGTATGAACTTATCGGTAAAAGGAGAGCATCCGTATGTACTGGTCATGTCTGCCACACCGATTCCAAGAACCTTGGCCATGATTCTCTATGGAGATATGCAGATTTCTACCATTCGAAGCGCACCAAAAGACCGACTGCCTATTAAGAACGCGATTATCGATGAAGCCAATCGAACCAAAGCGTACCAATTCATTGCCAGAGAGATTCAGGCCGGACATCAGGCCTATATTATCTGTCCGTTGATTGAAGCTAGCGAGACAACAGAAGCAGAGAATGTAACGGAGTACGCGAAAAAAATCGAGCGCTTATTTGCAGGCAAAGCAACGGTTGGTGTGTTGCACGGTCGCATGACACCGGAAGAGAAAAATACCGTGATGCATCGATTCGCTGAGAATGAGACCAACATCTTGGTATCCACCACGGTAGTGGAGGTTGGTGTCAATGTACCCAATGCAACGGTGATGATGATTGAGAATGCCAATCGATTCGGCCTGGCACAATTACATCAGCTGCGTGGACGTGTAGGACGCGGCAGCGCCCAGTCTTATTGTATGTTCATTAAGGATAAAAGCTGTAAAGATGCGAAACGCTTAGAGATTCTAAATGGTTCCAATGACGGATTTGAGATTGCAGCGGAAGATTTAAAGCTGCGTGGACCGGGAGATTTCTATGGCATCCGCCAGTCCGGGGACATGAACTTTACCATTGCGGATATTTATCAGGATGCGGATATTCTTACCATGGTTAGTGAAGATGTGGGACAGATCTTAAGCTTAGATCCGGAACTTACGAGTGCAGATGGCGCACTGATTCGTACCCATTTAAAACAAACAGAACATCAGATTTACGATAACTTATAGAAAAACGGTAGCCAAAAGGCTACCGTTTCTTGTTATTTTACTAATGTGACATCCCGAAGTTCCGGCTTAACGGACATGGAGTAGTTGGTATAGTAAATGACATATCCCGGAACTGCTCCTGCCGGTTTTTTCACGTTCTTTTTCTGCAGATAATCGATTTCCAATTTATCGGAATCCCGACCACTGGAGTAGTAGCCGGCCAAGGACGCTGCAATTTCAAAAATGTGATCCGGCAATTCCTTGTTGTCAGCCTTGACAACTACATTAGAACACGGCATTTTCTTGGCATGGAACCACAAATCGTTACCGGTGGCAAACTTAAAGGTCAGCTCATCGTTCTGATAATTATTCTTGCCCACATAGATGTGATATCCGTCTGCGGTGACATAATGCAGCGGAACACCCTTAGCACTTCCTTTTTTCTTATCACGAGTGTGATGCTTTTTGATGTATCCGTAATCCGACAACTCCTGTCGAATCATGGCAAGGTCTCCTTCGGTCTCTGCAATGGTAAGAGAGGTAGCGATGGAGCTTAAGTGCTCGATAGCGCCCTTGGTCTCTACCAGTAGATCCGTTAAGTTCTCCTTGGTACGTTTCAACTTGTTATAACGATCAAAATAAGCAGCCGCATTTTCCATGGCATCCTTCTGTGGATCCAACGGAATGGTGAGCGGTTCATTGGTGTAGTAATTATCTACCGTGATTTCCTTAGCTCCCGGAGTGGCAGAGTAGCCGTAGGTATGCAGTAACTCTCCGTAGACACGATACTTATCCATCTTCTCGGTATCCTGCATCTGCTTGCTTTGCACCTGATACTTCTTCTGGTTACGGTCGAGAAGTGTTGCAACAATCTTGCGCAAATCCTGGGATTTCTGATGCATATTGTTAGTCTTGTTGCGACGGGCATAATAGTCCTCCAACAAAGCGGAAACACTATCGTAGTGCTCCTTCGGTAAATCCGCAAAATGGGTCAGGGCAAATACCGCAAATTCCTTC
>JAGDAL010000200.1 GCA_017959525.1 Lachnospiraceae bacterium
GATGGCTTGTCGGTGTGTTTGAAAAAGTAGGAGTTAGAGTATGAGCTTAAAGCAAAAACGCAAAGGCCCGGAGCTTCTGTGTCCGGCCAGCAGCTTAGAAGTATTTAAGGTTGCCGTTATTTACGGTGCGGATGCGGTTTATATCGGTGGAGAAGCCTTCGGCCTTCGTGCCAAGGCCAAGAACTTTACCCACGAAGAGATGATCGAAGCCGTGAAGTTCGCCCATGAGCGTGACGTGAAGGTCTACATTACCGCCAATATTTTGGCTCACAATGATGATCTGCCACAGGCCAAGGAGTACTTCGAGGAATTGAACGAAGTCCATCCGGATGCGGTATTGATTGCAGATCCGGGAATGTTCATGATTGCCAAGGATACCCTGGATTCCGATATCGAGATCCATATCAGTACCCAGGCCAACAACACCAATTACGGAACCTTTAATTTCTGGTGGAACATGGGAGCTTCCCGTGTGGTTACCGCCAGAGAGTTGTCCTTGGCAGAGATTAAGGATATCCGTGCACACATTCCGGCAGAGATGGAGATTGAGTCCTTCATTCACGGAGCTATGTGTATTTCTTATTCCGGACGTTGCCTCTTAAGCAACTACTTCGTCGGAAGAGATGCCAACCGTGGAGAGTGTACCCATCCTTGTCGCTGGAAGTATGCAGTGGTAGAGGAGAAGCGTCCGGGCGAGTACCTTCCGGTATATGAGAATGAGCGCGGTTCCTATATTTTTAACTCTAAGGATTTGTGCATGATTGAGCACCTTCCGGAGATGATTGATGCGGGCATCGACAGTCTGAAGATTGAAGGCCGCATGAAGACTGCATTGTATGTAGCTACCGTGGCTAGAACCTATCGTAAGGCCATTGATGATTACATGGAATCCGAAGAGAAGTATCGTAAGAATATGCCTTGGTACCTAGATCAGATTTCCGATTGTACCTATCGGCAGTTTACCACCGGCTTCTTCTTTGGTAAGCCGAACGAGGAAACCCAGATTTACGATAACAATACTTACATCAAGGGATACACCTATCTTGGTACGGTAGGCCCGAAGAATGCAGACGGTCTTTATTTCATTGAGCAAAAAAATAAATTTTCTGTTGGGGAAACTATTGAAGTTATGCGTCCAAACGGAGATAATATAAATGTAGTCGTGAAGCAAATCCGCGATGAAGAGGGCAATCCGATGGAGAGTTGCCCACATTCTAAGCAGCATTTGTGGATTGACTTGGGCATTGAGCTCGATGAGTATGACATTTTGCGACGCGAAGAGCCACAGGGCTAATCGCAAGGAGGGACTATCATGGGCGAGAAGGAAAAATATGTAGCATATGTGGGTACTTACACCCACGAGAAGAGTGTGGGAATTTACGTATATGATGTGGATGTGGAGAACGGTGTTCTGACACAGCGTAGTGTGGCACCGATTAACAATCCGTCTTATTTATGTGTATCTCATGACGGCACACGTTTGTACTCCATTGAGGACGAGGGTGTTGCTGCATTTATCATCGATGAGAACGGTGACTTAACCAAGATGAATTCCAAGTGGACCGGCGGCATGCGCGGTTGCTACATCGAAGTGGATTCTAAGAGACGATTCCTCTTCGTCGGTGGCTATCATGACGGTCGTGTGACAGTGATGAGCCTCAATGAGGATGGTAGTGTTGGAGAAGTAACCGATGCGATTTTCCATCAGGGCATGGCATTATCTGCCAATGAGCGTCGTATCGATCATCCGAAGTTAAGCTGTGTGAAGCTGACACCGGATGAGAAATTCTTATTGGCTGCGGATTATGGCTTGAACCAGATCAAGGTGTATCGGATTAATTACAACACCGGCAAGCTTTCACTGGAAGATATCGTTCGTCCGGAGTTGGATGCAATGCCTCGTACCATTCTCTTCTCTAAGGATGCGAAGTTCTGCTATATCCTCATGGAAGGCAGCAACGTAATCGAGGTTTATACCTA
>JAGDAL010000201.1 GCA_017959525.1 Lachnospiraceae bacterium
CATGATATAATGTTCATAAACATACATATACGGGGGGATGTCGAAAGTTTCCAGGAGGACTTTTTATGAAACGGAATGCAGTAACGAAGATTATGCCTCTCGTGTTGGCGGGCGCATTGTTGGTAGGTTGCGGCAAAAGCACACCGGCCCAGCAGACAAGCAACGCACAAGAAGAGAGTTTACCATCCGGTGAGGTTTCACTTCGCGTATGGGGTGCAGAGGAAGATGAAGCATTGGTGAATCAGATCATCGATAGCTTTGTGGCGGAGTATGGCTCCGAAGCATCTTTTAACATCACCTTTGAAGCGCATAGTGAATCCGGTGTGAAGGACGAAGTGTTGAATGATGTCCTGAACGCCCCGGATGTTTTTACGTTTGCGGACGATCAGCTGCGCGCCATGGTAGCAGCCGGCGTCTTACGGGAAGTACCCAATGGTAGTGAGATTGCCGGACGGAATCTGGATGCGGCAAGCGAAGCAGCTTCCATTAACGGAACCTTGTATGCGTATCCACTGACCGCGGATAACGGATACTTCCTATATTATAACGATGAGGTCATCCGTCCGGAGGATGCCGAGACGATGGATGGATTACTTGCTGCTGCTTCCGCTGCAGGACAGCAGGTATTTATGGAGATGGGCTCCGGTTGGTATATGTATTCCTTCTTCGGCGGTACGGACATGGAGATGGGACTGGGTGATGACGGAATCTCTACGTACTGCAACTGGAATGCCAAGTATACCAAGATTACCGGTGCAGATGTAGCGTCTGCCATGCTTGCCATCGGAAATAATCCGGCCTTTGTGGCATCCGATGAGGAGGGCTTCGTTGCAGGTGCTGCTGCCGGCAAATATGCAGCAGGCATTAGCGGTGTCTGGGATGAAAATGGAATCAAAGAAGCATGGGGTGAACACTACGCCGCTGTGAAGCTTCCAACCTATACCGTAGCGGGACAGCAATTGCAGATGTCCAGTTATGCAGGTTACAAATTAATCGGTGTGAATTCCTATTCAAAAAATGCGGCTTGGGCTGCGGTTTTTGCAGACTGGATGACCAATGAGCAGAATCAGACCCTGCGTTTTGAAATGCGTGGACAGGGCCCTTCCAATATTGCAGCGTCCAATTCCGGTGCAGTGGCAGAGTCAAAGGCATTGAAGGCGTTGCAACAGCAGGCAACATTTGCATCCTTACAGCGCGTAGGCGGAACATACTGGGATCCGGCATCCGTATTCGGTAACGCCATGGCAGACGGCAATCCAAGCGGTAAAGACTTGCAGACCTTATTAAACGATATGGTCTACGGAATCACCGGCGAAGAAACCACGGGCGATGCTGAGGGAGCAGAAGAAGCAGCAGTAGAAGAATCTGAGGAAGCAGAAGCAACCGAGGAAGAAGCAACAGAAGAGGATACAGAGGAATAGGAGGAAGGTAGAATGAAGAGTAGTATTCGTGCAAAAATCATGATTCCGGTTCTCCTATTGGGAATCGTATCTATTTTTTCCAATGTCATGGCAATCGTAAGCTTAGGAACGGTCAATCGGACCGCGTCCCGGATTGCAGATGACTATATGACTGCTATTACACAGCTTGATACGGTGGGACAGACCGCTAAGGATATTCATACTTTGGCGTTGTCTCATATTGTAGCAACGGATTTTGATACCATGACAGCCGTGGTATTGCAGATTGATGAGCAGGAAACAATCTTGGAAGAGAGCATCGCAACTTTGAGTGCTTCCAATAACAAGATGGTATCCTCCGCAGCGGAAGGCATTGCAACAGATTATGCAGCATTCAAGGATTCCGTTATGGTCCTGCTGGCTCAGAGTGCCAACCAGAAGTCCAAGGATGCTTATGCAACGGCCAACGGTGAGGTGGCAACCAATGCTGCCAAGTTAGACGGAGATATTGCAGAGGTCATTGCTTCCATAGAGGGTAGTGCGAACAGTGAGCGTGGACAATTGGCCAAGAACTACCGTGTAGCAACGGCAGCCAGCTATATCGTAGTTGTATTGAGTGTGGTCTCCGTAATTATTGCGATTTACATGGTTTACCGCCATGTTATCCGTCCGGTACTCAGCGCAGAGAAAGAGCTGCAGGATATTATCGAAGGCATTAACAATAGAGAAGGCGATTTAACCCGTCGTGTACCGGTGGCATCCAGAGATGAAATCGGTGCATTGAGCCAAGGTATCAATGCATTCATAGAGCACTTGCAGGGTATTTTTACCATAATTACCAACAACTCTTCCGCCATGGATCAGGTGGTCAGCGACGTTATGAGCAGTGTACAGACGTCCAACAGCAGTGCATCCGATTTATCTGCGTTGACGGAAGAACTCTCCGCTACCATGCAGGAAGTTGCGAATAATGCAGGTGAGATCAATCGTCATACCGAGTTGGTACGAACCGAAGTCGATCAGATGGCAAATAAGAGCCAGGAGATCAGCGGATACTCCAAGGAGATGAAGCAGCATGCAACTACCATGGAGCAGACCGCAAGAACCAATATGGAGGAGACCAATGCCAAGGTAGAGCAGATCTTAGAGGCATTGAATCAGGCCATTGAGGATAGCCAGAGCGTAGATCAGGTCAACTCCTTAACGGACGATATTATGAATATTGCCAGCCAGACCAACCTGTTGTCCTTGAATGCTTCCATTGAAGCTGCCCGTGCCGGTGAAGCAGGACGCGGATTTGCAGTAGTTGCCGGTGAAATCGGTTCTTTGGCGGAGAACAGCCGTCAGACCGCTGGCAACATTCAGGAAATCAACTCCGTTGTTGTTAATGCAGTGCATAACCTCTCCGACAGTGCAACGGATTTGGTCAACTACATGCGGGATTCCATTCTTCCGGAGTTTGCCCGGTTTGTGGAGGATGGTGAGAAATATCGAAACAATGCGGATTACATTGAAGAAGTCATGGAAGACTTCACCAATAAGACCGACGGATTTAAGACTACCTTCACAGAGATTGCAGAATCTATCAGCAGTATCAGTGCTGCCATTGATGAAGGTGTGAAGGGTGTTTCCTCTGCAGCAGAGAGCACCCAGACCTTGGTTTACGATATGGATACCATTTCCAAGCGTATGGATGAAAACCAGCGGATTGCAGGAGAATTGGACGAAGAAACAGCGATATTCAAGCGGATATAAATGACTTACAGAGCTTCCGGCAGATGCCGGGAGCTCTCTTTTTTTGGTATTTGGAATGTGGTAAAATGGATGACGAAAGAGTGCTTTTTTATTTGTTGTATGAGAAGAAAGAATCACAGTTTTTAGGAGGGAGTCATCTATGAACCCAGTATATGAGAAATTACAGAAATGTTTGGAGAGTGTCCGCGCGAAGGTAGATTTCGTTCCGGAGATCGGATTGGTATTAGGATCCGGTTTGGGAGATTACGGTGAGCAGATTCGTGTGGAGGCAACTGTTGATTATAAGGATATTGAGGGATTCCCGGTATCTACAGCACCGGGCCATAAGGGCAGATTCCTGTTCGGCTATGTGAACGATGTACCGGTAGTCTGCATGCAGGGTCGTGTGCACTACTACGAAGGATATGATATGTCCGATGTGGTTCTTCCGATTCGTTTGATGAAATTACTTGGAGCCAAGGTGCTCTTTTTAACCAATGCAGCAGGTGGTGTAAAGACCGGATTCCATGCCGGCGATTTGATGCTGATTACCGACCAGAACGCAGCATTTATGCCATCTCCACTAACCGGCCCAAACATCGATGAATTCGGTGTACGTTTCCCGGATATGAGCCATATCTATGATTTGGAGTTACAGCAGATGGTTCGTAAGTGCGCAGCTGAGATGAACATTCACATCCAGGAAGGTGTGTACTTCCAGCTGAAGGGACCGAATTACGAGACTCCTGCAGAAGTTAATATGGTACGTACCTTAGGCGGTGATGCGGTTGGTATGAGTACCGCAGTGGAAGCCATTGCAGCCAACCACATGGGCATGAAGATTGTAGGTATCTCCTGCATCTCCAACATGGCAGCCGGAATTTCCGCAACCCCGTTGTCCGAGGAAGAGGTCATCGAGGCCGGCAAGAGCGTATCCAAGACCTTTACCGAACTGGTAACCCGTACCATCGGAGAGATTCACAAAAGCCTGTAAATGCAAGCATCAGTGGGAAATCCACTCTTGAATAAGAAGTTTTACTCATTTATAATTAGGAGGTTAGTGGTGTGCTAACCCCAGTTTCTTCAGAAAGGAGAAGTTGCAATGACAGCATTTTTGGGAAGCTTTTTACAGTACTTTATCATTATGATCATTTTAATCGCGGTAGCCGTTTTAGGTGCCAAGATTGGAATTGCACTTCGCAAGAATAAGGATGCGAAGGCACCGGCCGCTGAGGCGGTAGCTTCTGAGGTATCATCTTCAGAGGACAATAGATAGAAAGTTTGGAGGAAACATTACTCATGAAAAACGGAGTAAACGAACTGCGCAGAAGCTATTTGCAGTTTTTTGAGAGCAAAGACCATTTGGCTATGAAGAGTTTTTCTCTCGTACCGCACAATGACAACAGTTTACTTTTGATTAATGCCGGTATGGCTCCATTGAAGCCATACTTCACCGGACAGGAAATTCCACCTCGTCGCAGAGTTACTACCTGCCAGAAGTGTATCCGTACCGGTGATATCGAGAATGTAGGTAAGACCGCACGTCACCTGACATTCTTCGAGATGCTTGGTAACTTCTCTTTCGGAGATTACTTCAAGCATGAGGCAATTGCTTGGTCCTGGGAATTCTTGACCGAAGTATTGGGATTGGATCCGAATCGTTTGTATCCATCCATTTACGGTGAGGACGATGAGGCCTTCGAGATTTGGACCAAGGAAGTTGGTGTTGCGCCGGAGCGTATTACCCGTTTTTATCGTGATCCTGTAACCGGAGAGTGTGACAACTTCTGGGAGCACGGAGCAGGACCTTGCGGACCATGTTCCGAGATCTACTACGATCGTGGAGAGAAGTACGGATGTGGCAAGCCGGATTGTAAGGTTGGTTGCGATTGCGACCGCTTCATGGAGGTTTGGAACAACGTATTCACCCAGTTCAACGGTGACGGCCACGGTGGTTACGAAGAGTTAGAGAACAAGAACATTGATACCGGTATGGGATTAGAGCGTCTGGCTGTTGTTATGCAGGACGTTGATTCCGTATTTGATATTGATACCATGAAGGAAATCCGTGACAAGGTATGTGAATTGTCCGGTAAGACCTATCAGGTAGATGCAATGGACGATGTATCTATTCGTCTGATCACTGACCATATTCGTTCCGCTACATTCATGATTTCCGACGGTATCCGTCCGGGTACTGCAGGACGTGAGTATGTATTGCGTCGTATCATTCGTCGTGCGGCTCGTCACGGACGTATGCTTGGCATTGACGGATTATTTATGGCTCGCCTCTCTGAGGTAGTCATCAACAACTCCAAGGATGGTTATCCGGAGTTGGAAGAGAAGAAGGAATTCATCTTCAAGACCTTGAACGGCGAGGAAGAGCGCTTCAACCGTACCTTGGATAAGGGACTTGAGAAGTTGGCTGAGATGGAAGCTGAGATGGAAGCAGCAGGCTCCAAGGAATTATCCGGTGAGAATGCGTTCATGCTTTATGATACCTTCGGATTCCCGGTAGATTTGACTGCCGAGATTTTGGAAGAGAAGGGATATTCCTATGATGCAGCAGGCTTCGAGAAGTGCATGCAGCATCAGAAAGAGACCGCACGTGGTGCCCGTAAGGAGACGAACTACATGGGTGCAGACGCTACGGTTTACAATGAGATTCCTACCGATTACGTAAGTACCTTCGATGGTTATGATAAGACCACCGCTGAGGAGGTTATGCGTGATTTGGTTGTCTTCGGTGAAGACGGCGGTGAATTAACCGACGCTTTGGCTGAGGGTGATAAGGGCGCAATTATTGCCGAGACCACTCCATTCTATGCAACCATGGGTGGACAGCAGGGTGATCACGGTGTGATTACTTGTGGCGATGGTGTATTCGTTGTTGAGGATACCATCAAGGTTGTAGGTAACAAGATTGCACATGTCGGATATGTGAAGAGCGGTATGTTACAGAAGGGCAAGAGCGCTTCCTTCGAGGTTGACGCAGCACTTC
>JAGDAL010000202.1 GCA_017959525.1 Lachnospiraceae bacterium
AGATTGTTTTTCTAGTAATCGGTATGGGCCTTGGACTTACCGGATATTTGTTGCATCGCGGCAACAAGTTAGGTGCGATTCTTATTATGAGCGGTTCTTCCGTTGTTTATGTTGCTTGCATGCTGACACAGATGAATATGCTGTACCTGGGCATGGGCTATCCGGTTCTTTTTTCCGCATTCGTGTATATGAATGAGAAAATCGTATTTGGCGGCAACCTGGTCATCACCGTTGCAGGTATTATTGAGATGGGCATCCTGATGTCACAGGGGAAGCTTTCCAGCTATACCGCCGTCGTTTCTGTTTTTATCATGATTTTGGTTGGCATTGCAGCGAACTTCAGCATTCGATTGCTCAAGCATTTCAATGAGGAAAACAATGCAGCTATTCAGGAAGGTGCACAGCAGCAGAAGGAAGCCGGAGCGCATATGATGACGGTTGCGAAGAATATTTCCGCACTGTTTGATGACGCAAATTCCCATATGGAAGACTTGCGTGAGATCGTGGACAAGAGTGATATGTCCATGAAGAATATTGCAGACTCCACCGAGAGCACCGCAGAATCTGTGACCACACAGGCTGCTCAGATTCAGGATATTCAGACCCAGACCCAGACCGCTGATACACAGCGTAAGGAGATGATTGCTCAGTCCAGAGATACACAGAATACCATTCACGAAGGACAGAAGGCCATCGAGTCTCTGAAGGAGAAGTCCCAGTTAGTAAACGATGCCAGCCACATTACGGTGGATTCCACCAAGGCTGTTTTGGACAAAATTGATTCCGTTCAGGATATGGTTGGAACCATCATCGCTATTTCCGGTCAGACCAACCTGTTGGCGCTGAATGCGTCTATCGAGGCTGCCCGCGCCGGTGAGGCAGGTCGTGGATTTGCCGTAGTTGCTGAGGAGATTCGTCAGTTGTCCGAGCAGACCGCATCCGCTAGTGCAAATATTACTCAGATCATCAGCGAGTTGACTGCGAATGCCAACACCGCGATGGAGAGCATGGACAATACCATGGCTGCCGTTGAGGCACAGAACGAGATGATCCGCAAGGCAGAGGAGAACTTCGAGCAGATCAATGCCAACGTTGGTGAGTTGGTAGACAGCTTCCACGCCATCGGACGTAGTATGGAAGCCATCAAGTCCGCAACCGGTGAGATCAACGAGAGCATCTCCAATCTCTCCGCAACTAGTGAAGAGGTAGCGGCACTTTCCAACGAAGGTGTGACTTCCATGAACAATGCAGTAGATAAGTTTGACGAATTTGATAAGACTTTGAAGGGTATCTACAAGGAAGCGCAGGAGCTTTCCAAGTACACATCTGAAAGCTAAAGATTGAAATCATGATCCCACATGTTTCCGGTTGGAGGCATGTGGGATTTTTTATGGAAAAAATTGCGTGCAATACATCCGAGCCCGTGCTAGTATGTGTCTATGGAAACGAATATGACACAGGGCAAGCCCCTCAAATTAATCTTAAATTTTATCTGGCCGTTATTACTGGGCAATACCTTCCAGCAGTTGTACAACATGGTGGATACGGTGATTGTAGGTAAGTTCGTGGGTGCCAATGCGCTGGCAGCCGTTGGTTCGACGGGTACCATTATGTTCCTTGTTATGGGACTGGCGAATGGTATGGCAACAGGATTTACGGTACTAACCAGCCAGAAGTACGGTGCCGGAGAACTGGAAGCCACCAGAAAAACCGTGGCAAACGGTGTAATTTTGGCTGCGATTGTCTGCACCATTTTGACGGTTACCAGTCTGGCATTGATGCATACCTTACTTACGGTAATGAATACGCCTGTCGAGATTTACGATGATGCTTATGCATACATTAGCACCATTTGTATGGGTATCTTTGCGCTGGTTTTCTATAACCTGTTTGCAAGCTTCCTGCGCGCAGTCGGAAACAGTACTATGCCGTTGGTATTCTTAATTATTTCCGCGTTCTTAAATATCATCTTGGATTTGGTATTTATCATTAACTTCCATATGGGCGTGCGCGGTGCGGCTCTGGCAACGGATGTGGCCCAGGGAATCTCTGCGATTTTGTGTATCATCTACATCTATTCCAAAGTGGAAGTGTTACGTCCGAAGCGGAAGGACTGGCGGTTACACGCGTGCTATACCAGACGTCAGCTGGCTATCGGTGTGCCTATGGCATTGCAGTTTGGTATTACCGCTTCCGGAACCATGGTGATGCAGGCAGCCATCAATATCTACGGTGCAGTAGCGGTTGCAGGATTTACCGCAGCCGGCAAGGTACAGAACTTACTGACCACCGGTATGATGTCCATCGGACAGACCATGGCAGCTTATGTAGGCCAGAACTACGGTCGTCGGGATATGAGCCGTATTGACGAAGGTGTCAAAGAGGCCAACAAGATTGGCGTGATTTACTCCTTAGTCTCCGGTGTGCTGACCATTTTGATGCTTCCGTATATGCTTCGGATGTTCTTCGCGGCAGATGTGGATATCAATGCGTTGTTACCGTATGCGAGAACGTATATCCAGATCAGTGTGGTATGCTTTATCCCACTGTCTATGATTTTTATTTTCCGTAATACCATCCAGGGCTGCGGCTATGGAATGACAGCGATGATGCTTGGTATTATGGAGTTTGTTGCCCGTTTGGCGATGGCGGTAGGCTCTATGTTTGTAGGAAGCTACGCCATGGCGGTTGCCTCGGATGCAGCTGCGTGGTTGACTACGGGATTCTTCGGACTGTTTCTGTTCCTGCGGGTACGGAAGCGGATTCTGAAAAAATGGAATGAAGGAACGAACTTGAACTTAGAATGAAACATCGATATCGAAACGTTTTAAAAACATTAATTACATTATCCATTCCAACCATCTTAGAAGAAGTGATGAGCGTGCTGCTGCAGTACGTGGATACCGCCATGGTAGGACACTTAGGCGAGGAAGCTACAGCAGCAGTTAGTACCACCACCACCATTTCCTGGATGGTCAACGGTGCGGTCTATGCCTTTGGTATTGCGGTGTTGGCCCTCATCTCGCAGGCCTATGGTCGCGGTGATGAGAAGACCATGAAGGACGTGTCCAAGCAGGCATTTTTCCTGACCTTGATTTGTGGTCTTGGTGTGGGCGCTATTGCTATGGCACTGTCTCCGTTTATTCCGGGATGGATGGGAGCCAATGAGGCCATTCAGCCGGAGGCTTCCCGCTACTTTTTCATCATCAGTATGCCAATGGTCTTCCGTGCGGGAAATATGATTTTCGGCGAGGCCATTCGCGGAACCTTGGATACCAAGTC
>JAGDAL010000203.1 GCA_017959525.1 Lachnospiraceae bacterium
ACTCAGAATTATATATTCAGACCTACACCGCCTTACCACATCTAATCATCCGTGAAAGTACAGCTCGTCACACATAAAAAAGGTGCCCCCACTTGGGCGCACCTTCTTCTATTCAATATTACAGTCTCTCTGCCATCCATTGGTAGATATCTGCATAGACCGTTTCGCGGTCCAAGTCGTTTAAGATTTCATGACGGTCGTCCGGGTACAACTTCATGGAGACATCCTTGATTCCGGCCTCGATGAACTTGTTGCAGGCAATTTTTACGCCTTCGCCCATGGCACCCACCGGATCCTTGTCGCCGGATACGAAGAGGATTGGCATATCCTTACGCATCTTGTTGATGTTGTTCATATCGTTATCGAAGGAGGTTGCCTCCAACAGGGTACGATATCCGTTCAGGGAAAAAGCAAAGGTCGTCTTCGGATTGCTGTAGTATTCCTTCACGCTCTCCTCGTTGCGGGACAACCAACTCTTGGTCACATCATTGCCGCAAACATCGTAGCACTTGTAGTTCGCATCAAACATCAAGCCTGCGACGAACTTACTCTTGTAGTCCCATCCGCGGAACAATGCAATCAGCTTGCATACGGCAGAGCCGGCACTGATTGCGCCCTTATCCACCGTACCGGTTCCCATAACGATGGCGCCATTCACGCCCTCCAACTGATTAGCCTTCTTACTTAAAAACATACGCAGCAGGTAGGATCCCATGGAATGTCCTAATATGAAAAATGGCTTATCCGGATACTGGCCGCGAATGATGCGATAATTGGTGAACATATCCTCCACCATGGTATCGCTTGGAGTGTCGGTATGCATAATGCCCCAGTCTGCAGAGCTTCGCACAGACTCACCGTGACCGATATGATCATGTCCCATCACTACAAAGCCGCGCTTGGTCAGATATTCTGCGAACTCTGCGTAACGCTCAATGTACTCAATCATTCCGTGATTCAGCTGAATCACAGCCTTCACTTCACCGTCGTCCGGTGTCCACTTCACTCCGTGTATTGTTGTCTTCTCATTGTCGCTGGATTGAAATGTATAATTCTCAGTGTTCATGAAAGACCCCCTCTCCAATTGTATGATACGCTATCTAGTTAAATCCGTAAATCTTCTGTGCAATCTTATAGCCACCGGATACAATTCCACGGCCAATCTTGCCCGGAAGGTGTACTGCCGCACCGATGAATCGGCTACGCAGCAGATAATACAGCTTGGAATCTTTTTCCTTCATGTAATCCCAGAGATCGTCCATCTTCTTCAGATTCTCCGGATCCTTGGAACGAATGGCAAGTACGGAAGAGATCGCCGTAATAATCTCTAAGTAATTACGCATGTACTGCTTCACATGTCCATCGGAAAACTCCGTGGAAGTAAACTTATCAATCATGAGGCGATTGACGCGCAGCTGCTGATCGATACGCTTAATCATAATCTGCTCATTCACGGACTGATCTTCACGTCCGATGTAGTACAGATAAAAATTCACATCCAAATAGTAAATGGTCTCAACGTGTGGCAACGGATTGAAAACAAACAGGTTATCCACATAGAAGGTGTGCTTCGGAAGTTCCAATCCACAATCCCGCAGCAACTGTGTGCGATAGATTACAGAATGCATCAGGATATACTTGCCCATCGGCATCTTGCGTAAGTCTTCCCAGTGAAGCACCTTGTTCGGCTCGATGTACTTGCGGTACTGCATGACCTTCTTGTGCTTAGCACCCTGCTTGTCATAGATGAAGTTGCTCACCAACAGATCCAAGGTTCCACGGGCATTGCCGGCTTCATCCTCTGTGATGAATTCCTTCAGCTTCGCAAGAATC
Organism: Lachnospiraceae bacterium; assembly: GCA_017959525.1. Classification (GTDB taxonomy): domain Bacteria; phylum Bacillota; class Clostridia; order Lachnospirales; family Lachnospiraceae; genus XBD2001. The sequence continues at coordinate 1,834 of JAGDAL010000203.1, forward strand.
TGGCGCAGTGCATCCGCATCCACCTTGTCATCGCTGTCTACCACCTTGTAGAAAACACCGGTTGCATTACGGATACCGGCATTGACTGCCTCTCCATGTCCGCCGTTCTCCTGATGAATGGCGCGAACGATGGTCGGATACTTCGCTGCATATTCATCTGCTATTTTTGCGGTGTCGTCCTTAGAGCCATCGTCTACAACGAGAATCTCTACGTCCTCTCCGCCAACTAATAAGGATTCAATACAATTCGCCATGTAATCCTGGGAATTGTAGCTTGGAATCGCTATACTTAAAACTTTCATTTGAACTCCCACCTAATTTTGGTTTCTGTTGTCGAAACAACACACGCTAACATATTACACTATTTAGAGAAAAATTTCATTGATAATGTGTAATCATCACCTGCAGGCTCTCCACATCACGGAACACATTTATGGATGGATAGTAGGTAATCATGATACGGTCGTGGGTTGCAAGAAACGCATCCAACTCCTTGCCATCCCCGAAATACAAGCCTTCCATAGGGCATCCGGATTCCGTTACCAGGCGCAACTTGCGGTACTGCTTCTCCTTGCCGATGGAAAAGATGCGTTCTACCCGCAGGTTCTTATCCGCAAAGCACGGCTTCTCATTGGCATTGCCAAAGGGTTCCAAAGCATCCAACTGATTCACCAGATTCTTAGAAATATAAGAAAGTGGCATGGGTACATCGATGTGAATCTTCGGCGTCAACTCCTCTTCGGTAAGATTGGCTCTGGCATTCATCTCGCGGCGGAACGCATCTACATGTTCCCGTTCCATGGATAATCCGGCCGCCATAGGATGTCCGCCGTAGTACTTCAGATACTGGCTGCACTCTTCCATCTTCTCATTCATCACATAGCCTTCGATGGAACGGCCGCTGCCCTTCACGCACTCCTGTCCGTCGGAGAGAACGAAGGTCGGTCGGTAAAAACGTTCCTTCAGTCGTCCCGCTACAATTCCGTTCAGGCTCTCATGCAGTCCCGGCACATAAACCACCAGCACCTCATCTTCTTCCAAATGCTGTTCTTCGATCACCGCAAGCGCCATCTCTACACCACGCTCTGTCATGGTTTTTCGCTCTTCGTTCAGATGAATCAACTCATCCGCACGTCGAATGGCCTGTTGCGGATCCATCTCCTGTAACAGTTCCATCGCAAGGGTTGCCGTATCCAATCGTCCGGTGGCGTTAAAACATGGGCCCAGCACGAAGCCCAAATGATACGCCGACAACTTGGTACGATCGATGCCGCTGCGCTCCATCAAGGCATGGAGTCCGATGTTCTTGGTATGGGCCAGCTTCTCCAATCCGATTTTTACAATGGTACGGTTCTCATCCAGAAGGGGCATGATATCTCCTACCGTTGCAAAGGCTGCTTCCTCCCAGAAGACCTCGGCTTCTTTCTTGGAGATTCCGCAGCGTTCATACAATCCCTGGATCACCTTCCAGGCTACCACCGCACCGCAGATCTCCTTGTACGGATAATCACAGTCCGGACGATGAGGATTTACAATAGCCTCTGCCGGCGGCATCTGATAGACGCGCTGGCCATCCACGTCCTCATAATGCAATTGATGATGGTCGGTAATGATGACCGGAAGTCCCAATCGCTTCGCTTCTTCCATGGCCGGAAATGCAGAGATACCGTTATCACAGGTGATAATCAACTCCACGCCGTCTGCCGCTGCCTGGGAAATCATCTGCGGATTCACCCCGTAACCATCCTCAATACGATGCGGGATGGCATAATCCACATCTCCACCACACCGCTTGATTCCTTCGGTCAAAATATAGGTTGAACAAATGCCGTCGATATCATAATCTCCCACCACACGGATGTGTCGATGCGCGGCAATGGCATCTGCAATGAGGTTCGCTGCCTCCGGCAAATCCTTCATCGTAGATGGATCATGCAATTGCTCCGCCGTTGGGTGCAGATAGCCTTCCATCTCTTCCGGGGAGACGCCGCGATTCACCATGATTCTGGCGATGACCGGGTCAATGCCGAAGCGCTCTGCCAAGGCCGCAAAGTCGGCCCGCTTGGTTCTTACCATCCATTTTTCCATATCTATAATCTTGTTGGAAATCCAACATTCCTTTCTATCGAAGGCACCGGATCCCGGGCCTTCGCACGGTTTGTTTTTACAACAGGTACAGTATAACACACCTTATGGTCCCATTCTTTGTACTTGAACCTGCGATTTTTCCCGTAAAATGAGTGAATTTTCTAATATTTGTATTGTTATATCCTTAATAAAGTGATAATATATTTGTAACAATTAATTTGTGTAGGCGTTGCTTATACATACGTTAGGAGGATTTTTACATGAACAAAACAGAATTGATTGATGCAGTAGCAAAGAGTGCAGGATTATCCAAGAAGGATGCAACCAATGCCGTTAACGCATTGACCGAGACCATCACCAAGACCTTAAAGAAAAAAGATAAGGTTCAGTTGGTTGGATTTGGAACATTTGAAGTTGGCAAGCGTGCTGCTCGTACCGGCCGCAATCCACAGACCGGCGCAGAAATCAAGATTAAGGCAGCTAAGGTTCCGAAGTTCAAACCTGGTAAGGCTTTGAAGGACGCTGTAAATAAGAAGAAATAATCGGGTCTTTTAGGAGAGTATATTATTAGGGGATAAAAAAAGAAGCATTCCACATACGGGAATGCTTCTTTTCTGCTTATTTTGCTTTGTCGAATTCCTCTAAGAGCTCATATAAGAGTCCGTAGAGCTGATCCGTCTTCTCACGACCAAGGCAAATGCACTTGCTCATCTCGGAAGGCACATTCAAAGCCTCATCCTTCAGGGCTTCCCCTTCCGGCGTAATACTAATAATCAGGTTACGCTCATCCTCCTTAGAGCGATGACGCTTGATATAACCTTTGCTCTCCAACTTCTTCAACAGCGGAGTCAGTGTACCGGAATCCAAGAACAGATTCTTACCGATTTCCTTGACGTTCATCTCCTTCTTCTCCCACAGTACCATCATTGTGATGTACTGGGTGTAAGTCAGATCCAACGCATCGAGGAATGGCTTATAGTGACGTACCACTTCCTTCGCACATGCATAGAGTGGAAAGCACAGCTGGTTCTCCAATCTCAGGCAATCGTAACGGGCCTCTAAATCCCCTGCTGTTTTAACTACTTTTTCCATGATTGATATACTCCTACTACTATGATTTCAGGTATACTTTAACGTTTATTTATACTCCCACATATACCTCATTACTATTATATTGTATGCAATCCTTTTTAAAAATCAAGTGTTTTTTCACAGTTTCCCGAGATTTCTTTGTATTTTTTTCGTTTATCTTACAAATTGAATTGGTTTGTTTTTCCGAGTATTCTATCGATGTAAAAGAATGGAGTATCGTATGAAATATGTAAAACAGTTTTTGATTATCATCTGTATCTCCTTCCTCGGAGAAGTCATTCACCATTTTATTCCGCTACCGATCCCGGCCAGCATCTATGGAATGGTGCTTTTATTTGTCCTGTTGGAGGTACACATCATTCGTCCGGAGCAGATCCGCGAGACCTGTCATTTCCTGATTCAGGCCATGCCGATTATGTTCATTCCACCTGGCGTCGGCCTATTGGAAAAATGGGGCTACATCGATGATATTTGGCTTCCTTTGATTGTTGCATTGGCCGTATCCACCGTGATTGTTATGGCAGTTTCCGGATGGATCACTCAGCTGGTGAATCGGCGCTTTGGTACTGCAGGCAAAGAGGAGGAGGCATCATGAGCATTTTTACAGATTCCATGTTTTTCGGAGTCAGCATCACCCTCTTTACCTACTTCCTGGGTGTCTGGATCAAGAGCAAATGCAAGCTTGCGATTTTTAATCCGCTGCTGATTTCCATTATATTGATTATCCTGTTTCTGGCAGGAAGCGGCATTCCTTATGAGAACTACAGCGAAGGCGCGGACCTGGTATCTTACATGATTACCCCGGCGACGGTGTGTCTTGCTCTTCCGATGTACGACCAGATGGAAGCATTGAAAAAGAACGCGGCCGGTGTTGTTTGCGGCATTCTCTCCGGATGTCTGACCAGTGCGTTGTGCATTCTTGGTTGTGCGCTGGTGTTTCATTTTAACCACCAAATCTATGTGACCTTACTTCCGAAGTCCATTACCACAGCCATTGGCATCGGGCTTTCTGAAGAGATGGGCGGCATTGCTACCGTAACGGTGCTCTCCATCATCATTACCGGAATCTTCGGTAACATGATTGCAGAGAGTTTTCTGAAGTTCATTCGCGTCACGGATCCGGTTGCCAAGGGCATTGCCATCGGTACCTCCGCACACGTGATGGGTACTGCGAAGGCCATGGAACTTGGAGAGACGGAAGGCGCCATGAGTTCCTTATCCATCGCAGTTGCCGGTGTGGTAACGGTGATTGTAGCACCGCTGTTTGCTATGATTTTGTAATAGGAGCTGCTGTTGGATTTCCAACAGCAGTTTTTCTTTGTTCTTTCAACCGATAGTTGACTTTCCCTCTTTGGTCCAAAGGGCTATACTGTTCTTATCAAATAAAAAGGGGAAATACTATGGGATTCTTTGATCAGTTATTCAAGAAAAACACGTCTACCTCCGGAGTCACTCCGAATTTCGTCTTCGGCGTCGAAGACACCTTCCAACTGAAAAACTCAGATGATTTAATTGTGGTCGGCCGCGTCAAAGGCATGGTCGTTCCGGGGGCTGTTGCTTCTCTGCACAACTTTACGGATACGGAGGATGCGACGACTGCCGTTACGGTAAAGGGCATCGAAGTGGACCATCATATGGTATCCCAGGCTACGGATTCCTTAGCCGGACTGCAGATTGAAAACGGTGCGAAGCAAAATATCCGCATCGGTAGCGTCCTTGCCACCGGAAACATCAGCACGGCAGAAGTGCAAACCGCTTATGTGAATGCCATCGGCAACGCTTATATCACCGTTCGCAATCTCAATCCTTCCGACGAAGAATTAGAACGCATGAGCTTAACGGATTTGACCGAAGCATGGCGCTTGTACCAGTACCACAGTCGAAATACCAACAATCCGGATCCGCAGGACGTACAACGTTCCAAAAAGGACCGCATTGCTGCGAAGCTGTGCCAGCGCCTGATGGCCCAGGATCATATTCATTTGATTTACAACAAAAATACCGGTGAACCGCATCTTTTTTCTCAAGTGGTGAACAATCAGGACGGCACCTACCGATATACACCGCCGGAAATCTGCATCATTACCAATGCCTATCTACCACTGCTTCGCGAGCAATACAGCACCGGAGATTTCGAAATTAAGACGATTTCCCGCGGGGAAGACGGCCAAGGAATTGTGAACGTCTTAGGAGCAGCCTTCTACCTAAACGGCGCCTGTGCGCTGGACATCAACGGTCCGCAGGTGGGCATCATGGCTGAGATGCTGGTTCCGCCGCCATCCTTTGAGGGTATTCCCGAGATTCAGATTCCGGTAATGAATCCGGATTTGATGCGCTGGATTCTTATGATCGGGCAGTTACATGAACCGACCAGCGACGATGCGAAGACCATCTTCGGTCTCTACTATGACTTCTTGCTGCGGGAGTTACCGAAGGCCAAGCTTCTCATTC
>JAGDAL010000204.1 GCA_017959525.1 Lachnospiraceae bacterium
GTAATCTCAGAAACCAGATTCACCTCCACATTCCGCTTCTTCCAATAGGTCTTCAAGCAAGCAAATCCCTGATCATTGGTCACGATACAGTACTGCACCTGATCTAACCCAGCTGCCAGATTCTGTGAAATGGCATATCCTAAATAGGAAGAAAGTTGGAAATCCAACGCGTTCTTTACACCCACTTCCACCTTCTGATATTGAACTGTAGCCTTGGTCTCCGTCAATCGACGATGAAGGCCGAAAGTCATGGTCTCTGCATTCTCACTATAGAAGAAACATACGGTGTCTTCTTCCGTAAGACCTAAGATACCATTCAATCCTGCACTCTTTACATTCTCAAAATCCACCAGGAACAAACGCTTCAGTGTATTTGCCTTTGCTTTCTTTGTTCTTGCCATAAATCCTCCCTTGATTCATAACATATATTCCTTCTCTATTGTATCGAGGATTGCGTATCCTCGCAACCCGCGCGAAAAGCACTCACTTTTTTGCAAATTTTTATTGAGTGTCCAGTCGGTTTTTCGTATGATAGAAGGAAAAGATTGTAAACAATATAACGAGGTATTTCATGAACTTAATCAAACGACTCATCCCCTATTACAAGCCCTATATCGGCGTATTTATCCTGGACTTGATCGCCGCTTCCCTGATGTCCGCCATTGATTTGGCCTTCCCACAGCTGTTACGCTTCCTGCGGGGAACCCTGTTTCTGCAGGCACCGGAAGTGATTCTAAGTAAGTTAGGACTACTGGCCGTTCTTCTTATCGTAATGTATATCATTCGAAGCCTGTGCAAATACTATATGAGTTATCAGGGACATATGATGGGTGCCCGCATGGAATCCACCATGCGCCGTCAGCTCTTCGACCGGTTCGAGAGCCTGTCTTTTTCCTATTATGACACCCACAACACCGGAGAGATGATGAGTAAGCTCATCTCCGACCTCTTCGATATTTCCGAGTTGGCTCACCACGGTCCGGAGAATATTTTTATCTCCGTAGTCAGCATCATCGGTTCCTTGATTTTCCTATTGATGATCAACGTTCCTATGACCCTGTGCTTAGTGGCTGTTGTAATCCTGATGGCTGTCTTTTCCATCCTTCAGAATGGCAAAATGCGCGCCACCTTCTCCGATAACCGCAAGAAAATTGCAGGCATCAACTCTTCTTTGCAGGACACCTTAGGCGGTATTCGCGTGGTAAAGTCCTTTACCGGTGAAGAGATTGAGCAGCAGAAATTCGATAAAAGCAACCTGGCTTTCTTGGATTCCAAAAAAGATAACTATATTCAGATGGCCTTATTTTTCTCCGGAACCCGTATGTTCCAGGGCCTAATGTATGTAGCTGTTTTGGTTGCCGGCGGATTCTTCATCGCCAAGGGACAGCTCTCCGGCGAGGAGTTAGCCATCTATGCGTTATATATCAATATCTTCATCAATCCGGTAAATGTCCTGGTGGAATTCACCGAGCAGCTGCAGAAGGGCTTAGCCGGATTCGAGCGTTTCATTGATGTCATTGATACCGTACCGGAGATTGAAGATGCACCGGATGCAAGCGAACTGCAAGACGTAAAGGGTATCATCGATTATAAGGATGTATCCTTCTCCTATGAGGATGAAGAAGCTGTACTCGAGCATATTGATTTTCACGTAGATGCCGGCAAGTCCATTGCTATCGTTGGACCGTCCGGTGGCGGCAAGACCACCTTGTGTGCTCTGCTTCCACGATTCTATGATGTTACCGGCGGTTCCGTTTATATCGACGGCACCGATATTCGTACCGTAACCCAGAAATCCCTGCGTTCCTATATCGGAATCGTACAGCAGGATGTATATCTCTTCAACGGAACCATCCGCGAGAACATTGCTTACGGCAAGCCGGATGCAACGGACGCTGAGATCTTAGAAGCAGCCAAGAATGCAGACCTATTAGGCTTCATCAACGGATTACCGCACGGGTTTGATACGGAAGTCGGAGAACGCGGTACCAGACTTTCCGGTGGCCAGAAACAGCGTATTGCCATCGCCCGTGTTTTCTTAAAGAACCCGCCAATCCTAATCTTAGACGAGGCAACCAGTGCCTTGGACAATGAGAGTGAACGTTATATCCAGGAAAGTCTCGATAAGCTTTCTGTTGGAAGAACAACAATTACCATCGCACACCGTCTCTCCACCATCTTAGGAGCAGACGAAATCATTGTCTTAGATAGTGACGGTATCCGCGAGCGTGGCACTCATAAAGAGCTTATGAAGGCGAACGGAATTTACGCCAAGTACTATCAGATGCAGTTTGATGTAGCATAAAATAACGGGCAAGCGAAATTGATATGATTCCCCTTAAGTAGACAAGGTAAATAACCAAATCTACTTAGGGGGTTTTTTATGGCCAAATATACAGTAGAAATAAAGATAGCTGCATGTAAAGAATATTTGGATGGTAAGCTATCACACAAAGAGATTTGCCAAAAGTATGGCATAAGCTTTAATGAGTCTAATAGATCATCAATTCTTAATGATTGGATTTTGAGGTATCAGGAATTAGGTGAAAACGCATTTATTAGAAGTAAAGGAAACCGGTCCTACCAGCATGAAGAAAAAGTTCGTATTGTTGAAGAATATCTAGCGGGAGGAGGAAGTCTAGGATACATCGCTGCAAAATATGGAATTCCTTCAAAAGATACTCTTCGGAGTTGGGTTTTAAAGTATAATGCTAATAGAGAACTCAAGGATTATAATCCTAAGCGGGGGGTCTATATGGCAGAAGCACGAAGAAAAACCACTATTGAAGAGCGTAAAGAAATCGTTGAATACTGCTTATCGCATGACAGAGATTATAAAGGCACCGCTAGCTTGTATGATGTCTCATATAGTCAAGTGTATTCATGGGTTAGAAAATATGATGCAACCGGTGAAGAAGGATTATCTGATAAACGTGGTCGTCACAAAACTGATGATGAAGTAGATGAATTAGAACGTCTTCGAAGAGAAAACAAACGGCTTAAGCGTCAGTTAAAAGAAAATGACATGTTGGTACAATTATTAAAAAAAGTGAAAGAATTCGAAGGGATGTGAGGCTCGGCAAGCAACGCCATGAATCAAAGTATATGGTAATTAAATACTTTTATGAAAACAAAGGCTGGAGTATTAACTGGATGTGTAAGCAGTTATCTGTTTCAAGAGCTGCTTATTATAAATGGTTGCATAGAGAAATACCTATTCAGGAGCAGGAAAATATTGAACTAGCAA
>JAGDAL010000205.1 GCA_017959525.1 Lachnospiraceae bacterium
GCAGTCAGCATCAAAATCGGAACCTGGGAGCGCTCACGGATTGTCCGACAGACCTCTTCGCCGGAGATTCCCGGCAGCATTAGGTCTAGGATGATAAAATCGATTGCCTCCTCGGCAAAGATTCGAAGTGCTTCCCTGCCATCCTCCGCCTCCGTAACCAGACATCCCATCTTGGTTAGGTATGCGCGGATTGCCTCTCGTATCATTTTTTCATCATCAACAACGAGAACTCGAAACCCAGTTTCCATATATTCATCTCCATCATCGTAAAACGGCAATGTATCTACCCTAATTAGTATACAAATCCGTCGATTCTGTCAATTCCTTTTTATTCCACTACATTGATTGCACGCTGAATCATGCCCATCCAGCAGCTATAAGGCACCACGCCGCTCTCTTCCGGCGTGAACTCAATGACGTTATCGCCGTAACCAAACTCATACTGGATATTATATTCCGGAATAATCATGCGGTAATTACAGCCGGATAAGCTTCCTTCCGGAGCGTTGATGGTCCAGCGCACCGGGATGCCCTTCTGTACCGTAATCATCGGATATCTTCCGCCGGCTAAGGAGCTGTTTACAATCTGGACGCCGTCCACGATTTCTACCCCTTCGATGGCGCTATCGCCGGTGGATTCGCTTGCAACCTCTTCCGTTTCCTCTGCTTCTTCTACCGGGGCACTCGCTACCTGCGGGGTCTGCGGTGTCGGGAACAATCTTAGGCCCGTTAAGTTACCGCCCTGGTTCATCATGGCAAGTCCCATAACCACCACAAGTACGGCTCCGATGCGCATGACCTGCTGCGTAAACTTTTTCCCAAGGGCGGATACCACAGAGCCTAAGCCAAGCATCAGCGGTACGGTTCCCAACGAAAAGAGGAACATGGACAGAGCGCCTGCGAAGGGACTAGCCGTTGCAAATGCAACAATCCACATGGACTGCAGCGGGCCACATGGCATGAGACCGTTTAAGAGTCCGATGACAAATGGCTGGGTTGCGTTCCGGCGCTTGTTCCCGATGATTTTGGCGATAAACATCGGCGTATGTATATTGATCCTGCGCAGCGCAGGGAAAATGCCAAGCAGATTGATGCCCATGATGACCATGAAGGCACCTGCTGCCAACTTCACAATTCCCTGGAGGGTGGTGGACATACCCACGCCGGAATCTCCGCCGATGAGCATGCCGATTGTTCCAAGGAGGAATCCAATCACGGTATAAGAACATACCCTTCCCAGGTTATAAGCCAGGTTCGGAAGGTACGCGCTCCACTTGCTCTTATTGCCGACTGTGGTTCCTGTCGGCAGACTTTGAGACAAGCCGATGCCACCGCACATGGCAACACAATGTACCGATGTAATAAGTCCGATGACGAACAACATACCATAGCCCATGCCACTCTCCGCCACACGGCTTGGCGCCAGGCGATTTAAGATTCCCATGGTCTGCAGCACGTAATACAACATCACAATAACAGACCCAAATACGATGACTTCTCCTACGTCGAAGGCTTTGGCCTCCTCCGCGGTCACCACTTTGTAGTCTAAGTCTTCAATGGCTTTTTTGATTTTTTTCACAGTGACTTTGCTATCGTCGTAACCTACATCCGCTGTCCCTTTTGCATAACGTACCTTCGCCCACAGTACGCCTTTGGTGGATTGCAGAGTCTCTTCGATTTTGTTCTGACAGTTGATGCATGTCATTCCGTCGATATGCAGTCGCAGTTGCTTATTCACGGCATTCTACCTTCCTTTCCCGTCTTCCCATCGACTCTACCCCATTGTTGTGTGGATTTTATGTGTACAAAAAAAGGCGAGAAAAAATCTCGCCTTCTTCGAATCTTTATATGGTTGTTTCCTATCCTTATTCCTGTTCCAGATCGTCGCGATAGCCGGCACACAAATCATTTACGATTTCTCCTGCGGTGATAAGGCCTGCTACGGATGGAACAAATGCGGTAGATCCCGGAATGTCCCGGCGCTCGGTGCACTTGCGAACGGTTCCCGGAGGGCAGATGCAATGCTGTCTGCAGCTGATGGACATATCCTCCAACGGACGCACCGGCTTCTCCTTAGAGTAAACGACCTTCAAGGATTCGATGCCTCTCTTTTTGCACTCGCGACGCATGACTCTGGCCAGCGGGCAGGTGGATGTCTCATAAATATCGGCCACTTCGAAAGCTGCCGGAGTGGTCTTGTTGCCGGCACCCATACAAGAGATCACCGGTACGCCTGCTTTTTTCGCATTCTCAAAGATGGTGAGCTTACCGGTGACGGTATCGATGGCATCCACCACGTAATCATACTGGGTAAAATCGAACTGGTCCTGGGTCTCCGGCAA
>JAGDAL010000206.1 GCA_017959525.1 Lachnospiraceae bacterium
CGGAGGCAGCATGCCGGATCGCGGGAATGAGATTCTTACCCTTCCGGGGATTGGCGCCTATACGGCAGGAGCCATTGCATCCCGGGTCTACGGAGAACTGATGCCGGCAGTAGATGGAAATGTGCTTCGGGTGTTAACGCGTTTGTGCGAGGATGGTTCGGATATTTCCAAGGAACGGACCAAGAAAGAGGCCATCGCCTGGATGACGGACGTGATGCAATCCGGTGTTCAACCAACGGAAGCCGGTGCATTTAATCAGGCCCTCATGGAGCTTGGGGCAACGGTATGTGTACCCAATGGGGAGCCGCATTGCGGGGAGTGCCCGTGGCAGGATGCCTGCGGGGCTTTTGCTCATGGAACGTGGGATCAATATCCGGTGAAGGCAAAAGCAAAGGCACGCCGCATCGAAGAGAAGACTGTTCTTTTATTACAGGATGATAATCGGGTGGTTCTTCGCAAGCGGCCGAATCGTGGTCTTTTGGCAGGACTCTATGAATTCCCTTGGCTGGAAGGGTATGTGGGCCGCAAGGCTTGTGTGGAATATGTGCGAAGCCTTGGAGCGGAACCGTTGCATATCGAAGCACTTCCGGAGGCGAAGCATATTTTCTCCCATGTGGAATGGCATATGAAGGGCTATTTGATTCGTTTGGCGGATGCAGGAGCAGGCCAGTTGTCCGAGGGGCTTTTGGTGGCCAAGGACGAGATTCAAAGAGCCTATCCAATACCGGCAGCCTTTGAAAAATATGCCGGCTTTGTACAGCTGGGAATCGGGGCGGAAGAAGTACGCAAACAGATGGATTTGTGATATAATATAAGGGAACATTTCGTATTAGCCGATAGCAAGGAAGCGAATGGCTGAATCTTCTTTTTTATCATAGGAGGATAGGTCTATGCGAGTAGGATCATTGGATGGTGCATATGGCTATATGGGATTGGCTCCGATGCAACAGGCGGCATCTGCTGCGGTAGGACGTATAGGGAATACCGGAATCGGCAGTGCGACATCCGCTGCGGATGAACAGAAGGCACAGGCGCTTAGGAAGGTCGAGTGTCAGACCTGCAAGAATCGGAAGTACCAGGATGGCTCGGACGAGAACGTTTCATTCAAGGCTGCGGCGCATATTTCGCCGGAAGCAGCGGCAGGTCGTGTACGTGCCCACGAGAGTGAGCATGTAGCGAATGCATATGACAAGGCCTTCGAGGAAGGCGGCAAGGTGGTACAGGCAAGCGTATCCATACAGTTGGCTGTATGTCCGGAGTGCGGACGTACCTATGTGGCCGGCGGCTTGACCAGAACCAAGATTATGACGCCTGTGGATGAGAAGAATCCGTACAACAAGAGCCAAAAAGAATTATTTGGGGAAGCGACGACAGGAAACAATGCAGACTTTTCAGTTTAGAGATTCATACGAATTGGATAACAAGACCGCGTTCTGCAGAAGCAGGGCGTGGTCTTTCTGCGTTTTCATAGAACTATAAGAGGAGTATCAGAATGGATATCACACAGAAAATTGCTACGGAACTTGGAATCAAAAAGAGTCAGGTGGATGCAACCGTTAAGTTGATTGACGAGGGCAACACCATTCCGTTTATTGCCCGTTATCGTAAGGAAGTTACCGGCGCGCTGAATGATGAGGTGCTGCGTAACTTATTTGAGCGCTTGACGTACCTTCGTAATTTGGAAGAGAAGAAGGCTTCTGTTTTGGCAAGCATCGAAGAGCAGGGCAAGCTGACACCGGAATTGAAGGCTCAGATTGAAGCTGCAGAGACACAGGTGTTGGTAGATGATTTGTATCGTCCGTATCGTCCGAAGCGTCGTACCAGAGCGACCGTTGCTAAGGAGAAGGGCTTGGAGCCTTTGGCCAATACCATTATGGAGCAGAGCATTTCCGGTTCCCTTTTGGAAGAGGCAGCCAAGTATGTGAATGCCGAGAAGGAAGTGGCAACCGCAGAGGATGCACTTGCAGGTGCGAAGGATATCATTGCAGAGCAGATTTCCGATGAGGCAGATTACCGTACCCGTATCCGTCAGATGACAGAGAAGCAGGGACGTGTGATTTCTTCTGCCAAGGACGAGAAGGAAGCTAGTGTGTATGAGATGTACTACGACTTCAATGAGCCGGTAGCAAATCTGCCGGGCCATCGTGTATTGGCGTTGAATCGTGGTGAGAAAGAGAAGTTCTTAACCGTTAAGATTGAGGCTCCGGAGGAGGATATCCTGCGCTACTTGGAGAAGCAGGTCATTACTTCCGAGAACAAGGAGACCACTCCGGTATTGAAGGACGTAGTTGCAGACAGCTACAGCCGTTTGATTGCACCGGCCATCGAGCGTGAGATTCGTAACGAGTTGACCGAGCGTGCAGAGGATGGCGCCATTCATGTCTTTGGTAAGAACTTGGAGCAGCTTTTGATGCAGCCTCCAATTGTAGGCCAGGTAGTACTTGGATGGGACCCTGCATTCCGTACCGGATGTAAGTTGGCTGTTGTAGATGCAACAGGTAAGGTATTGGATACCACTGTTATTTTTCCAACAGAACCACAGAATAAGGTAGAAGAATCCAAGGCCATTGTGAAGCGTTTGATTCAGAAGTATGGCATCAACTTAATCTCTGTCGGTAACGGAACCGCATCCAGAGAATCCGAGCAGATTATCGTTGAGATGTTAAAAGAGATTCCGGTTCCGGTACAGTATGTCATCGTGAACGAAGCCGGAGCTTCCGTATATTCTGCCAGCAAGTTGGCAACGGAAGAGTTCCCGAATTTCGATGTAGGACAGCGTAGTGCAACCTCTATTGCAAGACGTTTGCAGGATCCGCTGGCAGAGCTGGTTAAGATTGATCCGCAGTCCATCGGTGTGGGACAGTATCAGCATGATATGAACCAGAAGAAACTGTCCGAAGCACTTTCTGGTGTAGTAGAGGATAGTGTTAACCGTGTCGGCGTAGATCTAAATACCGCATCTGCTCCGTTACTTGAGTATGTATCCGGTATTTCTAAACAGATTGCGAAGAATATCGTAGAGTATCGTGAGGAGAACGGTGAGTTTACTTCCCGTAAGCAGCTTCTTAAGGTTGCGAAGCTTGGACCGAAGGCTTTCGAGCAGTGTGCCGGATTCCTTCGTATCCGTGGTGGCGAGAATCCACTGGATGCTACCGGTGTACATCCGGAGAGCTACCATGCAGCCGATGAATTGCTGAAGGAGTTGGGACATAGCTTAGAGGATTTGAAGACCGGCGGATTAAGCGGCGTATCCAAAGAGATTCATGACGAAGAAGCGTTAGCAACCCGTCTTGGTGTTGGAATTCCAACATTAGAAGATATCGTGAAGGAATTGGAGAAGCCTGGTCGCGATCCGCGTGAAGACATGCCAAAACCTATTTTGCGAAGCGACGTCCTGGATATGAAGGACTTAAAGCCTGGTATGGTACTAAAGGGAACCGTACGTAACATCGTAGATTTCGGTGCCTTTGTAGATATCGGTGTACATCAGGATGGTTTGGTACACATCTCTCATATGACAGAGAAATACATCAAGCATCCGTTGGAAGTTGTCAGCGTCGGAGACATTGTAGATGTAGAAGTGCTGGATGTGGATCTTGCCAAGCAGCGTATCGCTTTGTCCATGCGCATCGGCCACGGCGACAGTGCAACCGATACATCCGCACCGAAGCCTGCCCGCAAGCCGGAGGAGAAGAAGGAACGCAAGGACCGTCCGAAGAACCATGGACCGAAGCAGGGTGGCAACAAGAATCACGGCAAGGGTAACAACCGTGACAATAAGAACCGCAACAATGGCGGAAATAACGGAAGTTTCGGCACCAGCCTTGGCGGATTGTTATCCGGCATCAAGTTGGATTAATCGATTGTATAAAATTTGATTGACAGAGGTTCCTGTAATCTCTATAATGACTATAGTACAAATGAATAGGAATTCTTCGGGGCAGGGTGAAATTCCCGACCGACGGTGAGTCTTTTATAGATAAGTCCGTGACCTGCAGCAATGCAGCTGAACCGGTGTGAGTCCGGTACCGACAGTACAGTCTGGATGGGAGAAGATACGACAATACATTTATTGTAATGTTTATGATGCCCTGAGTTTTTATACTCAGGGCTTTTTTGTCGACATAACATCTTTCGATACTGAGGATTCCTAACAGAGAAAGGATGTATGAACATGACAGACACAACAAACAAAGCAAGTAACTACAACGTATGGGACGGAGCGAAGACAGTAAGCAACGTACGTTTCATGACAGTCACAGCCATGCTGTCCGGACTGGCATTCGTATTGATGTTTTTTGACTTCTCCATTCCTTTTATCATCCCGGGATTCGTTAAGATGGACTTATCCGAACTTCCGGCGTTGATTGCCGCATTTGCCATGGGTCCGGTATCCGGTGTTCTGGTTTGCTTGATTAAGAATCTGTTGCATCTGACCATTTCTACCACCGGTGGAATCGGCGAGTTATGCAACTTCGTATTGGGCGCAGCATTCGTGCTTCCGGCAGGTTTGCTCTACCGCTTCAAGAAGGCAAAGAAAATGGCAATCATCGGAGCACTCATCGGAGCAGTTGCAATGGCACTCGTTAGCTTCCCAATGAACCTCTTCGTTACCTACCCGGTATATCAGCAGTTATACTTCGGTGGATCCGTAGAGCCAATCATTGGAATGTATCAGGCAATTCTTCCATCTGTTTCCAAGTTATGGGAGTGCTTGGTTATCTTCAATATGCCATTTACCTTTGTAAAGGGAATGTTATCCGTACTGATTACACTTTTGATTTATAAGCCGTTGTCACCAATTTTGCACGGCCGTCAATAATTACAGAAGAGATGCTTGTGGCCGACCCGGGGAGACTCGGGTCGGTTTTGTTATTTTCTATAGAAATATGCTATACTAAAATATCGAAAAACAACAAGGGAGGAAGACTTCATGCCACTTACATTCCAGGCAAAAGTTCAAGCAGACGATTGGTTTCGATTTAATATGAGACATAATTATACTTCGTTTTCCGGAATACTGTCGGTCGTTGTCGGTCTCTTATTGTATGTAGCGGCTTTTATGGCGCGGGAGCGATTCGGAACAGAGAACATCGTTCTCTTTTTCCTGTTGGATACCATGTTTTTGCTGTATACGCCGATCCGTTTGAAGGCCCGCTCCAAATTGGTGACGGCAGAAGGTGCACCGTTGGCGGATACCTACACCTACACCTTAGGGGAAGAAGCTATCGAGGTAGAGGCAAATGCAGCAGCTTCCGAAGAGGAGAATCGTGCAGTTTTGCCATACAATCTGATTTATAAAGCGATTCTTACCAAGCAGGGATTATACATCTACAGTTCCCGCGTGAATGCGTACATTATTCCCCGCAGGGATATCGAATCACAGGTGGATGAGATTTGCGACATCTTACGTAAGAAGTTGCAATCCTATCAGTTGAATTTTTAGGAGTTACCATGATTATAGAAACAAACAACCCGGAAGAAACCTATGCATATGCAAAGCAATTGAGCGAAGGTGCGAAGCCGGGGCAGGTATTTACATTGACAGGAGACCTTGGTGTCGGTAAGACGGTATTCACCAAGGGATTTGCAGCCGGCCTTGCAGTGGAGGAGGACGTGAACAGTCCGACTTTTACCATCGTACAGGAATATACGTCCGGTCGGATTCCGTTTTATCATTTTGATGTATATCGCATCGGCGATATTGAGGAGTTGGATGAAATTGGGTTTGACGATTATCTGTATGGAGACGGCGTGTGCATGATTGAATGGGCGAACCTCATCGAAGATGCGTTGCCGGACAAGCGTACGGATATCGTGATCGAGAAGGATCTTGAGCGGGGATTTGATTATCGCAGAATTACCGTGGAGGAACATAACTAATGAAAATTCTTGGAGTAGACAGCTCAGGATTGGTAGCAAGTGTAGCAGTCGTAGAAGATGACAATCTTTTGGCGGAGTATACACTCAATTATAAGAAGACACACTCCCAGACTTTACTTCCGATGTTGGATGAGATTTCGAAGATGACGGAGTTGGATTTGGAGAGCATCGATGCCATTGCAGTGGCTGCGGGCCCGGGCTCTTTTACGGGGCTTCGTATCGGCGCAGCAACGGTGAAGGGATTGGGACTGGCATTGGATAAGCCGGTGATTCCGGTTCCTACCGTAGATGGATTGGCATATCAGTTGTGGGGAGCAGTAGCCAATATTTGTCCGTTAATGGATGCCAGACGCAAGCAGACCTACACCGGATTGTATCGATTTGAAGGAGATACCTTTGTGGTAGAACATCCACAGTGTGCGGTCGCCATCGAAGAGATTATTGAGAAGGTGAACGAAGCCGGCTCACCGGTGGTATTCCTTGGAGACGGTGTTCCTGTATTTCGGGAAGACATTGCACGTTTATGTACCGTGCCATACACTTTTGCACCGGCCCATAAGAACAAGCAGAGTGCAGCGTCAGTTGCAAGTCTCGGACTTTTATATATGAAGGAAGGCAAAGCAGTTTCGGCTGCAGAGTTCCGTCCGGATTACCTTCGACTGTCCCAGGCAGAGCGGGAACGGTTGGAAAAAGAACAAAAGGAGTCACAGTGAATCTGACATTTGAAGTGCGCGAGGCAACAATCGAAGATGCCGAAACCCTAGCGAAGATCTCCGCGGAGAGTTTGGATCTTCCTTGGCGGGCGAAGGATTTTGCGGATGCGGTTGCAAGCCCGCAGGCGCTTGTTTATGTTGCCGCAGATGAGAATGGCGCCTTTGGATATGTGGTGCTCTATCATGCGGCAGACGAAGGAGAGATTCCTTCCGTTGCAGTAGATGCGAATTACAGACGTCGCGGAGCGGCACGTGCAATTGTGGAAGCGGCGTTTTCGGATGCTTCACAGCGTGGTGTTCGCAAAGTATTTTTGGAAGTGCGACAGAGCAATGCGCCGGCCTTGGCGTTGTACGAGAGTATGGGATTTTTGAGTGTGGGCGTGCGGAAGAATTTTTACAGTAATCCCACAGAGGATGCCTGCCTTATGATGTGTTTAATAGGATAGAATCGGGAGATTTTTGAATGCTGGATATTTGTTTGCTTGGAACCGGCGGCATGATGCCGTTGCCGGGACGATGGTTAACCTCCATGTTAGCCAGATACAATGGAAGCAGTTTGCTGATTGATTGCGGTGAGGGAACACAGATTGCTTTGAAAGAAGCAGGTTGGAGCCCGAAGCCCATCGATACCATTTTGTTCACGCATTATCATGCGGATCATATCAGTGGATTGCCGGGGTTCTTACTGAGTATGGGGAATTCCGACCGAACGGAGCCTGTGACTATGGTAGGGCCGAAGGGCTTGGAGAAAGTGGTGAATTCCCTGCGGGTCATCGCACCGGAATTGCCGTTTGAGATTCGTTTCCGTGAGCTTACGGAGGCGGATGAATATTTTGAAATGCAGGGATATCATATTCACGCCTTTCGTGTGAATCACAACGTCACCTGCTATGCGTACACGTTAGAGATTCCGCGGGCCGGCAAGTTCGATGCAGAGGCTGCCAAAGCCAAAGAGATTCCGCTTCGATTGTGGAATCCGCTGCAGAAAGGCCAGACAGTGGAATTTGAGGGTAAGGTTTTTACACCGGATATGGTTATGGGGCCGGCGCGCAAGGGTATCAAAGTAACCTATTGCACAGATACACGGCCGACAGCACACATTGTAGAGTGTGCACAGGGATCCGATCTTTTTATTTGCGAAGGCATGTATGGCGAGCATGAAAAAGAGGCGGATGCCAAGAAGAAGAAACATATGACGTTCTATGAAGCGGCCAAGATTGCGCGAGATGCCAAGGTGGAACAGATGTGGCTGACACATTACAGCCCGTCTATGGTGGATGGCCGCCGTTACATGAAGGAAGTCAAAGACATATTCGGAAATGCTGTTCTTGGTAAGGACGGCAAGACAGTGGAGTTGGATTTTGAGGAGGAAGTATGAAGAATATACTAAAGTACGTCATCATTGGAATTGTTCTTGCAGTATTGGTTGTTTCTTATTTTATTTACCTGCAGAAGAATCCTGCGACCTCTAAGACAACGGATACGACGAATCAGATGTCTGAATTGGACAAGGTGCTTGCCAAGGATTTTTCCAAAGATTATCCATCCACGCCGAGGGAAGTTGTGAAGTGGTATAACCGCATTCTGATGCTCTATTACAGCGAGGAGTTGAACGATGAGCAGTTTGAGGGATTATGCGACCAGGCGTTGGCGTTGTTCGACGATGAGTTAGCAGCCAACAATCCAAAAGAAATCTACATGACCTCCGTGAAGGCAGAGATTGATGATTACAAGGAAAAGAGCCGTAAGCTGGTGACTGCGGACGTTGCGGATAGTGAAGACGTGGTATATGACAAGGTGAAGGGGGATGACATGGCGTATATCGTAGGCCATTATTTTGTGAAAGAGAATACATCCTATGCTGACACCTACCAGAAGTATGCGTTGCGCAAAGATGCAAACGGGAAGTGGAAGATTTTGGGATATGAGCTCTGTGATCAGTACGGAGACAGATTGAATTAAAAGAGTTAGGAAACCAAAATGAGTGATAAAGAAATAAAGATATTGGCAATTGAGAGTTCATGCGATGAGACAGCAGCAGCTGTTGTAGTTAACGGAAGAGACGTGCGCAGTAACACCATCTCTACCCAGATTCCGTTGCATACCCTCTATGGCGGCGTGGTTCCGGAGATTGCATCCCGGAAACATACCGAGCGCATCAACCAGGTGATCGCCACCGCATTGGAAGAAGCCGGCGAGACCTTGGAAGATATGGATGCAATTGCTGTAACATACGGACCGGGATTGGTCGGTGCCCTTTTGGTAGGCGTGGCAGAAGCCAAGGCCATTGCATTTGCCAAGAAGCTGCCGCTGATTGGCGTACATCATATCGAGGGCCATATCAGCGCAAATTATATTGAGAATAAGGACTTGGAGCCGCCTTTTTTATGCCTGGTGGTATCCGGTGGACATACCCATGTGGTACGCGTGAAAGATTACGGCGATTATGAGATTTTAGGACGCACAGTAGATGATGCGGCCGGCGAAGCTTTTGATAAGGTGGCGCGTGCCATCGGGCTCGGTTATCCGGGCGGCCCGAAGATCGAGAAGAAGGCCTTGGAGGGAGATGCCAACGCAATCCCATTCCCGAAGGCAAAGGTAGCAGACCATCCATATGACTTTAGTTTCAGTGGATTGAAGTCTGCAGTGCTCAATTATATTAATGGCGCCAAGATGAAGGGCGAGGAAGTAAACGAGGCGGATATTGCAGCATCCTTCCAGAAGGCAGTGGTGGATGCGTTGGTGGATCACGCTATGATGGCGGTCGATGAATTCGGCTGCGACAAGTTTGCTATTGCGGGTGGCGTGGCTTCCAACGGAGCATTCCGTGAAGCGATGCGTGCAGCCTGTGAGAAAAAGGGCGTGAAGTTCTATCATCCGTCACCGATTCTATGTACCGACAATGCGGCCATGATTGGTGCGGCAGGTTATTATGATTATTTGAACGGCCGACGTGACGGCTGGGATTTGAATGCGGTTCCGAATTTGAAGTTAGGCGAACGATAGGAGTGGGCATGAGCAAGTATACTGCGATTGTTCTCGCGGGAGGCAGTGGTAAGCGCATGGGGCAGGATACACCGAAACAGTATCTGCCGCTGGCAGGCAAACCACTGCTTTATTATCCCTTGCGAGCATTTGAAAACAGTAAAGTAGACGAGATTGTTCTGGTGGTTGCAGCCGGAGAAGAAGCGTATTGCAGGAAGGAATTTGTGGAGCAGTATCATCTGACCAAAGTGACTGCCATTGTAGCCGGTGGCGCCGAGCGATACGATTCGGTGTATAACGGCTTACAGGAAGCAACCGGAGATTATGTATTGGTTCACGATGGGGCCAGAGCATTTATTACTGAAGAAATCATCCATGCAACCATGGAAAAAGTAGAAAAGTGCCACGCTTGTGTCGTAGCAGTGCCTCTTAAGGATACCGTAAAAGAGGTGAACAGTGCCGGAATCGTGGAAGGAACACCGGACCGCAGCAGGCTCTGGGCAGTGCAAACACCCCAGGCATTTTCCCGGGAGAAACTCCTTTCTTCCTATAATATAATAAGAAACCAATCAATGGCCGATATAACAGATGACGCGATGATTGTAGAACGTGCGGGTAACGGGCCGGTGGAAGTAGTGCGTGGAAGTTACGAAAACATCAAGATTACCACCCGGGAAGATCTGTTGTACGGAGAGTCGATTTTAGCCCATAGAGAAGGGGATTTTGAGGCAAAATAAAAAAGCTGAAAAAATCCTAAAACTTGTATTGACACATCACGAAACGGTGTGCTAGAATACAGTTCGTGCCGCAAAAGAGGCACAAAAAAGTGGAGAGGTATCGAAGCGGTCATAACGAGGCGGTCTTGAAAACCGTTTGTCCGAAAGGGCGCGTGGGTTCGAATCCCACCCTCTCCGTTTCGTTTTCCATATATATTGTACTCGTTAGTTCGAGCATCTTGGAGAAGTACCCAAGCTGGCCGAAGGGACACCCCTGGAAAGGGTGCAGGTCGTTAACAGCGGCGCGAGGGTTCAAATCCCTCCTTCTCCGCTCAGTAGTTTTGACTCGATGAAAAAGTTGGAAAAAGATGAAAAATCTTGTTGACAGCGACACATCGAAGTGCTACTATGAATAAGCTTTCCGGCGACGGAAACGCTTGAAAAACCTTGATAACTGAACAGTGAAACAACCTTGAAAGATTCTAATGAATTTTATTTTTAGCGATTTTTCAAAAAACGC
>JAGDAL010000207.1 GCA_017959525.1 Lachnospiraceae bacterium
CGAATATGCGCCATATCTCCGATGCGGCAGCCCACATTGCCGTCCAAAATCACGGCGATGCCACCCATGGAAATGTCATAAACAATGGCCTTATATTCTACGTTGTGAATCCGGCAACTGCCCATATGGATGACCTCGATGCGCGTTGCCATACGCTGGTTCTTAGCCTTGCCGGAATCCGCACTCTGTATGATATGCACCCGTCCGTACTGGGTATCCTGGGGCACAATGGCCTCCGCATAGAACACGTAACTCTTGTCATCTCTTAAATTATGAACCGACACCATACCGGGGCGCTTCCAAATCAGCTCCCCGTCTCCCACCATAATGGGTTCCACCAGAAGACCTTCCTTGGTGCCAAAGAGCACCTTGGTCTTAAACAATACCGGCGTATCCTGAATCTTGATTTCCACTACTACTTCAGAACCACGCATTACTTCTGTTATTTTCATGCCATGCCCTCCGTATCACTGGTCCGTCAAAAACTAGACAACGGTATATTTTGCTACATCTAATACTTCCTCGAAGGAATCGATGACAGCCACTGCATCTCTTGCATCCACATCCCCAAATCCGTAGGAAGCAAATACAAAAGGAACGCCGGCTTCACGGCAAGCCTCCAAATCTCCGGCGGTATCCCCCACGTAAATGGGATGTTCCCAGCCGTTACGCTTAATGATGCGTCGAAGATTCGCTGCTTTTCCTTCGCCTGTATTTCCGAAACACTCGGTATCTATAATATCGGCTTCTGTATCTGTTTTCTTCATAAAAAGTTCAATATATCCGGACTGACAATTGCTGACAATGGCCACCGGCAAGGTTGCCTGTCGAATGGTCTCCACTACGCCCGGATACGTAATATCCCGCTCATTGGCTTCCACCGCCTCATGCTCGTAGATACAGCACTTGTCGATAACCGCCTTCCGAAGGTCCTTGGTTGCTTCCGGAAACAGGGCGTCTCCGATGGCATCCATGGTCTTGCCAAACAGCTTCTGCAGCTGCGCAGCCTGAATGGTCATATCCGAAAAACCGCACTCCCTGGCTGCTCTCGTCCAGGCCTCGGCCACCACTTCCGTGGAGTTCCAGAGGGTCCCGTCTACATCTAAAATGATTGCATCAATCATGATTTCTTCCTCATCTTATCTATGATGCCATATTATACCCTACTTATCGGAAGATTTCATCTAAGGCGGGATGGATTTGAGTTATCGTCTTGTGCTCTTGCGCTCCCCGGCTTTGACGCCAAGTATGTCATAAATCTGCTTTTCGGACGCAATCGGATAGATATCCTGCATATATTGGATGATTCGGTTTGCGGAGTCATCGGCAGATTCCTTGTAGACAGAAGTTACGTAGTCGTATCCCCACAAGTGCTCCGGCGTACAGTAGATGGCAATGGGCCAGCCGTAAGCTTCACCCTTCTTATTTTTTCGCTGGCGGAAGTCCCGCACCACAAGGTACGTCTCCATCTGTAGCGCTGTGATTGCTCCATCGAAGCCCTTCTCACCACCTTTGCCGAAGCCTGCCTCAGCCTTTAGCTCGTTGGAATAGTACTCCTCTTCCGCTTTTTCCTCTGCATAGAGGTCCATAATCTTCTTGTGCTTGGCCGGTGCCTTGCCGTCCTCCCACAGGGCGTCAAAGTCGTATCCGTCCCGGCGATAGTTCGCAAAGTACGGAAGCCACTCCTTGGAGATAAAGCCCGCCTTCTTGTCGAAGAACTTGCCGTATGCAATCTCGCCCCGGCTGGCGATAATCTCCCGCCACAGCCATGGGTCTACCTCGGGATCTTCGCACCACCAATACTCCGGCACTGAGCGCTCCTCTAAAGAGAATCCCGGAATCTCATTCTTAAACAATGGAAGGAATCCCACTTCCTTAATATATGCAATTGCATCATCCACGGTATGCAGGCATTCCGGGTCATCCCAGTCTACGCCATACATAATCCATGTTCCGTTTTCATTCGCCATGTATTTCTCCTAGTACAATGACTCCCCGGGACGGGGTTAGTGGGTCATTTTACAAACTCTGCTGTCTTTTGCATCACATCGCGGATAATCTCGAGGTTCTTATCCACATCGTCTGTTTCCAAAGAGTGATTACAGTTCGGATATGAATACAGCGGAATGTGAAGTTCTTCCGCCTTACGCTTCAGAAGTTCTACATCCGACCATGGATCTGCATCTCCAAGAAATGCAATCACCTTCTCTGCAGGGAATGCGAATGTTGCCTCCACCGGCGTATACCAAATCTGCTTTGGAGATAAGTGGTGTTCCTGAATATACTTACTCATCACCACAGTGCCGATGCTTTTACCAACGAAGACCTTCTTCTGATACTTCGAATAATCAATCCAGCTAAGCATCTCCTCTGCCTTGGCATAAGCAATCTCCGCCGCCTGCTGCATCTTCGCAGCATCACCCTTGATGTTCTTAGGCATCTCTGGGTAGTCCACAAACATTAGGTCATAACCCTGCTGCAGTAGAAGCTTCGATGCGTAATATAAC
>JAGDAL010000208.1 GCA_017959525.1 Lachnospiraceae bacterium
GAGGCAATTAACCATGCCAAGGCTGCAGGCGTTGAAATCATTGTTGCTATCAACAAGATTGATAAGCCAAACGCAAATATCGACCGTGTAAAGCAGGAGCTTTCCGAATATGAATTGATTCCTTCCGATTGGGGTGGAAGCACCGAGTTCGTTCCGGTTTCCGCACATACCCACGAAGGTATCGATGACTTGTTGGAGATGATTCTTTTAACTTCCGAAGTATTGGAGTTGAAGGCTAATCCGAAGCGTAATGCACGTGGTCTTGTATTAGAGGCTGAGTTGGATAAGGGACGCGGTGTTGTTGCTACCGTATTGGTTCAGAAGGGTACCTTGCATGTCGGTGATCCGGTTGCTGCCGGAACTGCTTACGGTAAAGTACGTGCCATGATCGATGAGAACGGTAAGCGTCTGAAGAAGGCAGGTCCTTCTACACCGGTTGAGATCCTTGGTTTGAGCGAAGTTCCAAACGCAGGTGAGATCTTCACCGCAATGGATAGCGAGAAGGAAGCAAGAAGCTTTGCTGAGACTTTCGTATCCGTTGGTAAGGATAAGCTTATCGAAGAGACCAAGACCAAGATGTCCTTGGATGACTTGTTCTCCCAGATTCAGGCAGGTAACGTGAAGGAATTGAACATCATCGTTAAGGCTGACGTTCAGGGATCTGTAGAAGCAGTAAAACAGTCCTTAGTGAAGCTGTCCAACGACGAAGTTGTTGTTAAGATTATTCACGGTGGTGTTGGTGCCATCAACGAAAGTGATGTTGTTTTGGCATCCGCTTCCAATGCAATGATCATCGGATTTAATGTTCGTCCGGATAATGTTGCTAAGCAGACCGCTGATCACGAAGGCGTTGATATCCGTCTGTACAAGGTTATCTACAATGCCATCGAGGATGTAGAAGCTGCTATGAAGGGTATGTTAGAGCCAATCTACGAAGAGAAGGTCATCGGACATGCTCAGGTTCGTCAGATCTTCAAGTCTTCCGATGTCGGAAACATTGCAGGTTCTTATATCTTAGACGGTTCCTTCAAGAGAGACTGCAAGGTTCGTATTACTCGTGAAGGCGAGCAGATTTACGAAGGTGCACTTGCTTCCCTGAAGCGTTTCAAGGATGACGTGAAGGAAGTGAAGGCCGGATATGAGTGTGGTCTTGTATTCGAAGGATTCTCTGAGATTCGTGAAGAGGACGAAGTGGAAGCTTACATCATGGTTGAGGTTCCGAGATAGAGGATAAATATTTATGAGAAAAAACAGTGTGAAAAATATTCGCATTAATGAAGAAGTATTCCGAGAGCTTTCCAACATTATTCGTGGAGAGCTCAAGGATCCTCGTATCAGCCCAATGACCAGTGTGGTTAGTGTGGAGGTTGCTCCGGATTTGAAGACAGCCAAAGCCTATATCAGCGTATTGGGTGACGAGGAAGCAGCGAAGACCACCATGGCCGGCTTGAAGAGCTGTGGCGGATTTATTCGTCATCTGTTAGCGAAGAATTTGAATTTACGTAACACCCCGGAGATTACCTTTGTTTTGGATCAGTCCATTGCTTACGGTGTTCGTATGTCTAAGCTGATTGATGATGTGGTATCCGGTGAGTCCCAGGAAGATGATGAGGAGTAACATGGAAGGAATTCTTTCATATATTGGTGATGCCAAGAGTGTTGGTATTGCCGGACATATTAATCCGGACGGTGATTGCGTAGGATCTTGCCTGGCAGTATACAACTATTTGCGTCAGGAAAGAGCGGATTTGGATCTTCATGTATTTTTGAATCCGATTCCTACGATTTTCTCTTTCCTTACCAATTCAGATCAGATTGAACAGGCCAACGAAGAAGATACCCAGCGGGTATTTGATTTGTTCATCGTGTTGGACTGCGGAGATACCAGTCGCTTGGGCCCGGCAAGTACCTACTTTCGGAATGCCAAGCATACCATTTGTGTAGACCATCATTTGGGCAAGCACGAGTTTGCAGAATGGAATTTCGTCGATTCCGATGCCAGCTCAACTTGTGAATTGGTCTTTGATTTGATGGATAAGAGCCGTATCACCAAAGAAATTGCAGAATGCGTCTATACCGGTATGGTGACGGATACAGGAGTTTTCCAGTATTCCTGTACCCATGCTTCTACTATGCAAGCGGCAGGCTTCTTGATGGATCTCGGCATCGATTATCCGAGAATTGTTGAGCGTGTGTTCTTTGAGAAGACCTTCAACCAGAATCGGGTGTTGGGACAGGCGCTTTTGAATGCCAGATTATATTTGGACGGCAGCTGTATTGCTTCTGTGATTACCCAAAAAGAAATGGCGCAATATGATGTTTTGCCAAAGCATATGGAAGGCATTGTCAGCCAGCTGCGTGCCACCAGAGATGTAGAGGTTGCGATTTTCTTATATCAGGTAGAGACCGGTGGATACAAAGTCAGCCTGCGTTCTTCCGACCTGGTGAATGTTGCGGAAATTGCGACTGCCTATGGCGGAGGCGGACATGCCAAAGCAGCCGGATGCGGTATTATGGGTGATCCTTGGGCTGCAATTGATACCATTGTGAAGAAGGTTAAGCTGCAACTGAAGGAAACAAACTAGTATTAGAAGGAAACCAACAGTGCAGATGTTGCATTTGTTGGTTTTTTATTTATGACCTATGAAATCAGGAATCATTATTATTGATAAAGAAAAAGGATTCACGTCGTTCGACGTCATTGCCAAGCTGCGTGGAATCCTAAAAACCAAAAAACTCGGACATACGGGAACTCTGGATCCGGATGCGACCGGAGTTCTTCCGGTATGTATCGGTAAGGCCACCAAGGTCTGTGATTTGCTTACGGACCGTTCCAAAACTTATGAGACCGTATTGCTTTTGGGCCAGGCCACCGATACTCAGGATATTTCCGGAACAATACTGCACAAGGCCAATGTGGAAGTGACGGAGGACGAAGTGAAGAACGTCATCGCATCTATGGTGGGCAAACAACTTCAGACACCGCCCATGTATTCTGCCAAGAAGGTGGATGGTCGGAAGCTCTATGAGCTGGCCAGAGAAGGCGTGGAAGTTCATCGCGAGCCAAGTGCCATTGAAGTTTTTTCGATAGATATTTTATGGATGGAACTTCCTCGGGTAGCTATGCGGATTTCCTGTTCCAAGGGTACTTACATCCGTACCATTTGCAACGATATCGGTGAGAAGCTTGGTTGCTTCGGATGTATGGAAGCCTTGCGGCGCACCCGTGTGGGTGAGTTTGATTTGGAGGGCGCATTCTCTTTGGAGGAAGTGGAAGAGATGATGCGAGAAGGTACCGTGGAAGATCACATTTATTCCATTGATACCTTATTTCATGAGTATGAAGA
>JAGDAL010000209.1 GCA_017959525.1 Lachnospiraceae bacterium
CTTGCCCGTATTCGTAACCGGGACGGTAGTCTTATGATGCCGGGTGCGTTTATTCCGGTGGCGGAGACGTCGGACCAGATCATTCATATCGGACAGCGGGTATTTGCCAAGGTGTGCGAGTTCCTGGCAAACCACGATATGGATAAGGTGGGCATCGATTACGTGGAGGTGAACCTCTCCGTACAGCAGTGCCAACGCAAGACCTTAGCGGAAGAGTACATCGCCATTATGGAGAAGTACCATGTGGACCCGCGGCGGATTAACTTAGAGATTACAGAGTCCGGTTCCGTTCGTCATCGTAAGAATTTGATTGCCAATATGAAGACACTGATTGAGTACGGTGTTCGATTCTCTCTGGACGACTTCGGTACGGGAGAATCCAATTTGGATTACATTATGAATATGCCGGTGGATATCGTGAAGTTCGACCGAACCCTTACCCAGGCATATTTTTCCAGCGCTCGAACCAAGTACGTCATTGATACGGTGATTGAGATGATTCGGGGACTGGATTTGGAGATTGTAAGTGAAGGTGTGGAGACCCAGGAGCAGTACCACACCATGATCGAAAAGGATATAGACTACATCCAGGGTTACTATTTTGCCAAGCCAATGCCGGCGGATGAATTCCTGTTCTTTGTACAGTCGCATTAAAATCAGACCGGCAGTGGATTCTGCCGGTCTTTTTTTATAAAAAGTTTATAAAAATTTAAGAGACAGAAAGAAATAGATTCAGTATAATGGAAACAGTTGTACAAAATCTATTTGGGGAGAAAGACAGACTATGTATGGAGCAATTTTCGGCGATATCGTAGGTAGTTCCTATGAGTTTCGCGAGACAGACAAGACCAAGCTTTTCCGCTTGTTTACGGAGGAATCCCAGTTTACGGACGATACGGTGTTGTCACTGGCTGTGGCCAAGTCCCTCATTGAGGCAGGCCCGGGAGGGGATGAGACAGCAGTCAAAGAGAAGTTGGTAAATAACCTGGTGAATTTCGGGAAATCGTTCCCGGATGCGAGATTTGAAGAGCATTTTAAGACCTGGTTCGAAGGGGAGACCCATGAACCTTACGATCGCTTAGATAATGGTGCAGCCATGCGCGTTGGTGCCGCAGGCTGGTTATTTGATACGGTGGAGCGCACCCGTGAAGTGGCACGATGGACCGCAGAGGTGACCCACAGCAATCCGGAGGCAGTGAAGGCTGCAGAAGCAATTGCAACCGTGATTTTCCTGGCTCGGAATGATTGGAACAACGCAACCATTCAGCATTTTATTCAGCGGGAGTTCGGTTATGAACTGACCCGTTCCATCGAAGATTTACGCACAGACAGTGCGGCAGACGACAGTTGTGCCAACACGGTACCACAGGCCATTCGTGCATTCTTAGAGGCAGAGGACTTCGAAGATGCGGTACGAGGCGCTGTATCCCTTGGCGGAGATACGGATACCCTCGCTTGTATGGCAGGTACGATGGCAGAAGCCAAGTTCGAGATTCCACAGGATTTTAAGGAAGAGGTGCAAGAGCGCATCACACAGAATATGGGCAAGCTGTTAGCAGATTATGAAAATATTGTTAGGAAGCTAGAGGAACGCAGAGATGTGTTACTTCAGATTCATAACTTTTCCGAGGAGCATTCCAAAGAATTACTGGTGCCGGTATTGAATGCTCTTAGTATTCGTATGAGAGCCGGCTGTTTATTCTTCATGCCGGTGGAATTGCCGGAAGAAGAAGTAGCGAAGCTTTCCGAGAAGATTCCAAAAGGTAATGTGATTCCTTTGGCCAGGGATCTTCATCCGCAGCGCAGATCCATCGCAACCAATGACGGCAAGAGGTGGCTGGCTGCTTTTACCTCCGTATCTGAGGGTAATAAGGGAGATGCGGAGACCTATTACGTTGGGGAGCCAATTAGTTTTACGTTGCAAGCCTGCATGCAGATTCAGGATTGCGCGGGAGTAGTAATTAATGCCTGGGGAGAGAGATTCTTCTTTACTAGAGAGATGATTGAAGTTTTTTTGAGTAAGAAAGAACCCGAGGTACAAGATGATCAAGCAGAGCGTTAAGAAACCTTATACCATTCTGGTGGGAGTCATTATCATCCTGATGCTGGCTGCCGTTAGTTTGTCTAAAATGACCACAGATCTGTTGCCGTCGATTTCGACACCGTATCTGATGGTTATCACCACCTATCCGGGTGCATCCCCGGAGAAGGTGGAGCTGGAAGTCGTTGAGCCGCTGGAAGGCGTGCTCTCGACGGTAACCGGCGTCAAGAATGTCACATCCAACAGTGCCGAGAATTACGGCATGGTCACCCTGGAATTTGAAGCTGAGACCAATATGGATTCCGCCTTGGTTAAGGTCAACACGGCCTTAGACACGGTGAAGGATTCCCTGCCGGAGCGTGCAAGTTCGCCGACCATCATGGAAATCAGTCTGGATATGCTGGCTACCATGTATGTTGCGGTCTATGACGACAATATGGATATCTATGAGTTGACGGATTTCGCCAACGACAATGTCATTCCGTATTTTGAACGTCAGAACGGCGTTGCCAGTGTTTCTACCGTTGGCTTGGTGGAGCGCATGGTGGAAGTGCGCCTGAATGAAGAAGAGATTGATGTCTTAAATGACAAGTTAGCGTCTCATGTATCCGGCAAGTTAGACGAGGCACAGGGCGAGATCAACAAGGCCCAGTCCAAGATTACCTCCGGTAAGGCGGACCTGGAAAAAGGAAAAAAAGAATTAGAAGATAAGCAGAACGATACCTCCAACCAGTTGGCAGAGGCGACCAAGGGCTTAAATACCGCTTTGGCCAGTCAGCAGGCATATGAGGCA
>JAGDAL010000210.1 GCA_017959525.1 Lachnospiraceae bacterium
CATTAACCTGTGGATATTTACCGGAGGCGTTCCAATCGACGGTTCCGCCATCTACGATACTGCCGCCAAGTGTGGAGCCGTGACCTCCGATCAACTTGGTTGCGGAGTGGATGACAATGTCAGCTCCGTGTTCGATTGGACGAATCAAATATGGTGTACCGAAGGTGTTGTCGATGACGAGCGGAATCTTGTGCTTATGAGCAACTTCCGCAAGGGCATCAATGTCCGGAATATCCGAATGAGGATTTCCTAAGGTCTCGATAAATAGGACTTTGGTATTCTCGTTGATTGCTGCTTCGACCTCATCAAGCTTATGTACATCAACGAAAGTGGTTGTAATACCGTATCCCGGAAGTGTCTGATCCAAGAGGTTGTAGCTTCCGCCGTAGATGGTCTTCTGTGCTACAACGTTGTCACCTGCCTTCGCAAGTGCAAGGATGGTATAAGTTACTGCTGCTGCACCGGCTGCTAATGCAAGTCCTGCAACGCCGCCTTCCAATGCTGCTACTCGCTCTTCCAACACACCCTGAGTGGAGTTGGTTAATCTACCGTAGATGTTACCAGCATCTCTTAAGTTGAAACGATCTGCGGCATGCTGTGCACTGTGGAATACGTAGGATGTTGTCTGATAAATCGGTACTGCTCTGGAATCGGTAGCGCTGTCTGCCTGCTCCTGTCCTAAGTGTAACTGCTTGGTTTCAAATTTGAATTCGTGATTTGCCATTGTTGTTTTCCTCTTACTTTCCTTTTTTTACAATTTGTTGTTTTGCTTGATGTCCTAAATCTTATGAATCAAAAAAGGCACCTCCGGATGGGGAAGTGCCTCTGACAGTCTATGTTGATTGCTCATCACATTCGTGTTGCCCGATTCCATCGATTCAGGGAGAAGCACTTCGCTTGTTGTACACTAATTACAGATGCCATACACATCATGCCATCCATACAACACATCATGTTATTCTTGTTTGTCTTAATCTGTGTAAACATAAGCGTCTCCTTTCCTTCGAGTTAATTCATACATTTCCTACTTGTTTAATAGGAATATAGCACAATGATTTCTATACGTCAACAACAAATTTAAATTTTTTTTAAAAATTTCCTCCTTCTTATTCAGAAGGAGGAAAAAGACTATACAATTGCGAAGACACCGGAGGTTTCATTGAGGCTCAGGCTGACCTTGCGGGTCTCATCCATATCCTCATTGATACCGTTGATCTGCTCTACAATCTCACTGGAATTTGCTGCAGAAGAATTGATGGCCTGGGTACTCTCTGATACGGAAGAGGTAATATCCTCTACTGCCAAAGCCATGTCATTCATGATGCCATGGAGATTCTCTGCCTTCTTGGTAAACTGGCTGAGAAGATCGTCCATAATATCTGCAGTTACGTTGTAATTCTCACCGGACTCAACGAATGCGTCGTAATCGTGAAGTACGGTTTCATTAATAAAAGTAATCATCTCGCTGGCATTGGTAGCAAGGCTCTGTACGGCCTCAGTTACCTCAGCACTGATTTCCTGGATACGGCTGGCGGTATTCTTGCTGTTGGTTGCCAGGGTACCGATTTCATCCGCTACTACTGCGAATCCACGACCCGCATCACCTGCACGGGCAGCCTCGATAGAAGCATTGAGGGCCAACAGGTTGGTCTGATTGGAAATACTTAAAATATCGTTGGTTAACTCATCAATCTGAGCTACCTTCGCGCTGTCGCGGACAGACTGCTCTAACTGCTCGCTCAGTTCTGTCATACGCTCGCCGGTATGTTCCTTCTTGGTAATAGCAGACTGCTTCATTCCTTCTGCCTGCTCTTTTACCTCCTGCGCGGTCATCTCGCCGGCAGATGCATTCTCTAAAATCTCGTTGGCTGCACGACGGACCTCATCCAACTTCTCGGTCATCTGCATGGCAGTCTCTTCTACAGTATCCATAGAAGCGTTCAACTGCTGCA
>JAGDAL010000211.1 GCA_017959525.1 Lachnospiraceae bacterium
AATTTGAAATAATTTAAAATTACATAAAATAAACGGTCGGAATTTGTATAAAATACCGTCGCTTGAAAAAGTACAGAAAAATCTTAGTGAAAAAGTACACAAAAACAGATGGTATGAGTATGTCAATATCAACAAAAAGACTATATATTTAGAAATATCTAAAATAATTTAGCGTATAACTATTGACTAAACAATTTTAGAAGCATAAGATGGATGTATCAAAAGAAAACAAGCTCGTTTGTTTTCGAAGCTATCATTCATTTAGGAGGGTATAGAATGAAGAAGAAGTTACTAGCAATGACAATGGCTATGCTCATGGGCGCAGTAGCAGTGACAGGATGCTCTACTACAACCGTGGAAGAGTCAGGGGAAACATCTGGAGACGCAACCGCAGCTGAGGGAGCTGAGGATGAGAGCTCTACCGATTCCTTCACAGGAAACGGAGACAAGACATTGAATGTCTTCCTTTACATGCAGGAGCATGAGAAGGAAATCTACAAGAAATTGGTTAGCGAATTCGTAGATGAGCACAAGGACGAGATCAAGGAAGTTGTATTCGAAGTTACTACTCAGGATGAGTACAACACCAAGATGATTGCCAACATGACCGCAAATGATTTGCCGGACGTATTCTACGTTGGACCATCTGCAGTTCGTTCTTATGTAGATAACGGATATGTATTACCGTTAGATGACTATGTAGATGCTGATACCATCAGCAAGGTATGGGGAACCACACAGGAAATCTACAGCTATGACGGCAAGAACATCGGAAGCGGCAGCTTATATGCACTTCCTAAGGATCTTTCCTGCTTCGCATTTGCTTACAACAAGGACTTATTCGATGAAGCAGGTCTGGATTATCCGGATCCAAACAAGCCATACACCTATGATGAGTTCGTAGAAGTATGTAAGGCATTAACCAAGGATACTGATGGTGACGGCGAAGTTGACCAGTGGGGTGTTGCAAATGCAAACCAGTTCGGTATGACTCCTTACCTGTATTCTAACGGCGTGAAGTTCTTAAATGAGGACATGACCAAGGTTAACGTTGCAAACAACAAGCAGTTGGAAGAAGCATTGACCTTCTACACGGACTTAACCATTAACGGATATACACCTACCGTTGATCAGGATGCTGCTCTTGGCGGATACCAGAGATGGTTAGACGGCCAGATCGGTTTCTATGCATGCGGTACCTGGGATGTAGCTGCATTCATGGATGATGCTACTTTCCCATATGAGTGGGATTTATGTGGATGGCCGGTTGGACCTTCCGGTGATGGAAGATCTCATACTTGGATGGGTTCTGTAGGATACTGTGTATCCGCAACCAGCGAGACTCCGGACCTTGCAGCTCAGTTGATTGCTAAGCTTTCCACTGATGAAGATGGACAGAGAGCAGTATCCGGTATCTCTACCGGCAGCTCCATCCAGCTTCCAAACATTACTGACCTTGCTTACGGCGAATTCAAGGATGCTGTTGCTGACGGATCTCTTCCATTCCCAAGCAATATGGATGTAATCTTCGGTTACTTCGACAGCAACGATCACTATGCAGCATCTCTTCAGGAGACTGACTACACCTACAACGCTGAGTGGTTCGATCCATTCTGGCAGGGTGTAACCAACATCCAGAGCGGTGACATCAGCGTTCATGATTTCCTTCAGGAAGTTGAGCCTGAGATGCAGTCTGCATTGGATAACGCAATCGAGTTACAGAATTCTGCAACCAACTAATCATTTTTACATAACTAGAGTATGACATATGGGCCCCTTACCGATGTGAGGGGCTCATATTGGGTAAGGTTTGATAGGAGTACGATATGACAGACAAAAAGGGTAAAACACAGCTGTCTGCAATGGCAAAAAGAGAAGAGCGTTGGGCGTGGCTGTTTATTGCAGCACCGTTTGTGGGCTTTTTATGCTTCATGGCTTATCCGATTATTTTTGCAATCATTGTAAGTTTAAGCCGGTGGACCGGTATCAATTCCCTCTGGGGTAATATTGTGGGATTCCGCAACTACATTGAAATCTTCCAGGATGCCAAGTTCTGGAAATCCATGGGAACCACCATCATTTATATGATCGGTATTCCGGTTGGTATGATTCTTGGCGTTACCATCGCTATGGGATTGAATCGTAAGATCCCGGGACGACGGGTACTGACTACCATGTACTATGTACCGGTAGTATCTTCCCTGGTCGCAGTATCCATTCTGTGGGCATGGGTGTTCAACTTCGATTATGGTTTGTTGAACAGCATCATTAAGTTCCTGACAGGCATGCATGGTCCGAACTGGTTGGGAGATGAGGTCATGGTCAAAGTGGCAATGATCATCTTCATGGTTTGGAAGGGCCTTGGTAGTTCCATTATTCTCTACCTGGCAGGATTACAAAATATTCCGAGAGACTATTACGAAGCTGCTGAGATTGACGGCGCAGGAAGCTGGGACAAGTTCGCAAACATTACCTGGCCGCTGTTGTCTCCGGTAACGTTCTACATATTGATTACCTCATTGATCGGTGGATTCCAGGTATTCGTTGAAGTCCAGGTTATGGCATCCAACGGAGGTAAGAATTACTCCGCAGCAACCGTTGTATTCTATCTGTACGAGAAGGCCTTCAAGAATGGCCAGCTGGGATACGGAAGTGCCATCGCAGTAATTTTGGCAATCATCATTTTCATTATTACAGCAATCAACTTCCATGGACAGAATAAATGGGTGAAGACAATCGATTAGGAGGGTAGATGGAATGAGTAAAGAAAAGACGATAAAAGCCGGAAAAAATGATTACATCACCGATAAGGTTGTCACACCAAAAGAACGTGCAGTAAATATCATTGTGTTTATTATTCTGGCATTAGTAGCAGTGATTATGGTATTTCCACTGATCTATATGGTGCTTACCTCTTTTATGACCAAGAACCAGATTTTATCCGGTCACCTAACCCTGATTCCGGATCCGGTGCTCATCGGTAAGTATCACGAAGTGTTAAGCAAGGGTCAGTTTATCAGCGGTATCATCAACACCATCAAAGTTGAAATTCCGGTATTGCTGGTTGGTGGATTTACATCCTCCCTGGCAGCATTCGCATTTGCCAAGATGAATTTCAGAGGAAAAGATAGGTTCTTCTTGGCGCTGCTTGCTACCATTATGATTCCGTTTGCGGTTGTTATGATTCCGCAGTACGTATTGTTTACCAAATTAGGCTGGACCAACTCTCTGTTGCCACTGATTATTCCGGGACTCTTCGGTAATGTCAGCATGATTTTCTTCTTGCGACAGAATCTCTACAGCATCCCATCCGATTTGATGGATGCAGCGAAGTTGGACGGATGTTCCTACTTCGGAACCTATTGGAGAATCTTCCTTCCGTTGATGAAGGGAGCATTGGGAACCCAGTTGATGTTGTGGTTCATGGGTATTTGGAACGACTATTTGGCACCGACCATTTTCCTCCGCAGTGAGGCAAACTGGACCTTGCAGGTAGTAATTCGATCCTTCAATTCCTATTATGCAATTCAGAGTGATTACGCACTCATTATGGCTGCTTCTGTAATTGCGATGATTCCGACCTTGTTACTCTTTTTCCTATTCCAGAGAGTCATCATCGAATCTATTGCAATCAGTGGTATTAAGTAAAGGAGCTTATGGATATGGTGGACCGTTATTATGATAATCCGGTCATTCGAATATTGAATCGTTGCACCGACTTGGTGGTATTGAACCTCTTGTTCTTGTTGTGCTGCATTCCGGTGGTTACCATCGGTGCAGCTACAACGGCCATGGCGTCTGTTACTTTGCGCTCGGTACGTTATGGCGACGGATATGTGGTGCAGAATTTCTTCCGGGCTTTTCGGGAGAACTTCCGTCAATCCACCAGATTGTGGCTGTTGATTCTGTTATTTGGCGGCATGCTGGTATTGGACTTTCTGTTCTGGAATGGAGAGAAGCCATCCGTCGTTACGAGTACCATGAAGATGGTCACTGTTGCCCTTGGACTTCTTGGGTATATGGTGTTTGTCTGGCTGGTTCCGTTAATGGCGAAGACCACCGGCACCTTAAGAGAGCAGATTGGGAATGCAATCAAAATGGCCGTAGGTTATTTCTTCCCATATACCGTAGTGTGCATGGGCCTTCCGATGTTGGCGGCATATCTTGCCTATATCAACGGACCGATGCTGATGTTAATGATGGTGATGGGATTCGCGACGGTCTCATATATTTGTTCCTTTTTTATTTATCGTGTGTTTGCCAACCACATGGAGGAGGAATCCTTAGGAAGCGAGGACGTACTGTACCCGCTTCGCAAGAAATCCAACGAGGAGAACGAAAAGAATGGCAGATGAAATGATTTATAACAAACCATGGATTATGCAACGAGCAGATCCGTATGTGACATACCATGACGGATATTACTATTTTACGGCATCTGTTCCGGCTTATGATTCCATTGTGCTTCGTAGAAGTAAGACATTAGAAGGATTGGCCGAAGCCGAGGAGAAGGTTCTTTGGACCAAGCATACTTCCGGTCCGATGAGTGAACATATCTGGGCTCCGGAGCTGCATTTTCTCTTTGGCAAGTGGTATATCTATTTTGCCGGCGGCGAGAAGGAAGATGTGTGGAACATTCGCCCATACGTCTTAGAGTGTACCGGTGAGAATCCGTATGAGGATGCTTGGGTAGAGAAAGGCAAAATGCAGTGTGCAGACGAAGATGAGTTTTCCTTCCGTGCCTTTTCTTTGGATGCAACCATCTTTGAAAACAAAGGTGACTATTACATGATTTGGGCAGAAAAAGTAGGCGTTGGTCGACAGATCAGCAACCTCTATATTGCCCGCCTGGAGAGTGCAACCAAGCTTGCTACGGTGCAGGTACTCCTTACCACACCGGATTATGATTGGGAGCGCGTGGGCTTCTGGGTCAATGAAGGCCCTGCAGTCTTAAAGCATGAGAACAAGATTTATGTGACCTTCTCCGCCAGCGAGACCGGTGCTGCTTATTGCGTGGGTATGCTAAGTGCAGATGAAGATGCGGACTTATTGGATCCCTTAAGCTGGAGCAAATCCAGACAGCCGGTATTGTCAACGGATGCAAGCCTTGGTCTCTATGGCCCGGGACACAATTCCTTTACGAAGGATGCCAACGGTCGGGACATCATGGTGTACCATGCCAGAACCGAAGAGAAGATCGAAGGCAATCCATTGTACAACCCGAATCGCCATGCATTCTATATGCCGGTGGAATGGGATGAAAGCGGAGCACCTGTTTTTAGCTACAAGAATCGTTAATGAGAGATTAAAAGATGAAAAGAAAAGGATTGGTTGGATTGTTGCTTACCATAGCAATGATCACCACAGCATGCGGCACCACCTCCGGGGATGCCGCATCCCTATCTAATGGGGAAGTAGATATCGCATCGTTGCAGACCGGCAATCAGAGCCTGGAGATTTCCTGCCACGATCCACAGATACTAAATGACAAGGGAACCTACTACATGACCGGTTCCCATATTGTATTGGCCAAGTCCGATGACTTACAGCAGTGGGATTATATTTCCAACGGAAATGCGAAAAACTACATTTCCAACCTGTATTCCGGTGACTTGGAGGCTTTTTCCTATGTTGGGAAAAATGAAGACGGTGGCTACTCTTTGTGGGCCGGCAACATCTTCTATAACGAGACCATGGGCAAGTATTGCCTGTATTTTTGCACCAGCTCGACCTATATAAAATCCACCCTGGCTCTGGCGGTTTCCGATACGCCGGAAGGACCGTATGAGTATACGGATACCTTGTTGTATTCCGGATTTTCCAAGAAGGAAGCGGACCAGACAGACCTGTATGATGTGATTGGTGACGCAGACGATAGCCGGTACTTTAAATTGGGTGGCTACAACAATGAGTTATGGCCGAACTGCATCGATCCGGC
>JAGDAL010000212.1 GCA_017959525.1 Lachnospiraceae bacterium
AGGGAACTTACGCACATAATGCACATCAAAAGGAAGGTGATACTCGCATCCATTTCCGATGATATCGAAATATCCGGAAATCGTATCCCCTTCGTAAAAGCCCTGATGAATTACCTGATAATGGATTTTGGATTCTACTCCGTCAAACTGAGGTGTCGCAATCAGTATATATGGATTGGAACAATAGACCATCCCCCGAACCGGCACTTGATTGGTACTGCGAATCACGAAATCTCCCTCGCATTTCTCGAATGCATTACAGGATATCTCGATTTTCTCCGGCTGAACATCTAAAATCGGCTTTTCATCATCGAATTGTCCTTCCGACAAACGCCAAATTCTTCTGCGCACAATATGCTCCTTAAAGTAATGGATCGGTTGATTTCCCGACCCAAAAAGCTATAATGATTATAAACTATTTGCCTAGTACAAACAAGGCGCAAACACCATTCGAAAGGACCAAATTATGATCGAACATAAGGATCACTTCCACGGAAGTGACTTAGAAAAAATAGAGGCTGTCTATGGCATCCAGAAGGATGAAATTCTTAGTTTTTCCGCCAATGTCAATCCCCTTGGTATCTCCAAAAAGTTACGTAGCGAATTGTCCGAACATATCGATGTGATTACCACCTATCCGGACCGGGAATACACCGCACTTCGTCATGCCATTGCTACCTACTGCGGCACCAAGGAAGACCATATTATCGTAGGCAACGGCTCCACCGAACTGATTGCACTGTTTATCCAGATTACTCATCCGAAGAAGGCCTTAATCTTAGGCCCTACCTACTCCGAGTACGAACGGGAAATCGCCTTAGAAGGCGGACGAACCACCTACTATCCGCTTCGGGAGCAGCAGGATTTCCAGCTACAGTTGGAAGACTTTAAGAGCAAACTGACAGACGATTTAGACTTGGTAGTTCTGTGTAATCCGAACAATCCGACATCTACCTGCATCAGCAAGAATGACATGCGTGACATCTTAGATGTGTGCAAGGAACATTCCATTTATGTCATGGTAGATGAAACTTACGTGGAATTCGTCGATAACATCGCAGAGATTTCCGCCATTCCACTTACCGCTTCCTACAACAACATCATTATCCTGCGCGGCACCAGCAAGTTCTTTGCTGCACCGGGATTGCGCTTAGGATATGCGGTTACCGGTAATACGGATTTGTTGCACCAGATCAATCAATATAAGAACCCTTGGATGATCAACTCCTTGGCTGAGAAGGCCGGAGAAATCATGTTTTCCGATAAGGACTACATCAACGAAGCCAGAGACTTAATTATTACGGAGCGCAAGCGCTTGTATGAAAAATACAACGCTACCAACCGCTTTAAGGCCTATGCACCAACAGCCAACTTCATGCTGCTTAAGATTTTAGATGAGAACGAATCTGCAGAGACCTTATTCGATCGTGCCATCCGGGAGAAAATGATGATTCGGGACTGTTCTACCTTCCCATTCTTAAATGACCGTTACATTCGTATTTGCTTCATGTCTCCGGAAGACAATGACCGATTATTCGATTGCTTAACCAGATAAAAAAGAGCGTTGCCACACCTGGCAACGCTCTTTTTCTATCCTATTATGCATCCTCCGATAACTTGAACTCATTGACAATATCATTCAGGTTAGAGGATACGCCCTGCTGGTTCTCTGCCATCATATTAATGTCTTGAACCATATCGGATACTTCAGAAATGGTATCCGTAACAGATGCAGACTCCTCTGCTGTCTCCGTTGCACTCTCTGCAATGGATGCCACAGCGGAATTTACCTGATCCATAGACTCACGAATATATCCAACCATATCTGCCGTCTGGGTTGTTAACTCACCGAAGGACTGGGCATCCGCGCCATACTGTTGTCCTACACTGATAAAGTGCTCATAATCCGGAGCAACGGTATCTTTTACAAAGCTTAATAGCTCTCCGGAGCTTCGATCCAAGGATGTAAATGCATCCTGAATCTTATCAATAGTTTCCTGAATCTGTGTAACCGCCTCAGCCGTTTCGCTTGCCAACTTGTTAATCTCCGATGCAACAACCGCAAATCCGCGACCATGCTCTCCGGCTCTTGCCGCCTCTATGGAAGCATTCAAAGACAACAGATTAATCTGGCTGGCAATATCAGAAATAGAATCTGCAAGGGTTCCAATCTCACTGATAACCGTCGCCTGTTTGCTGGCGGATTCCAGTTCTTCACCACGCTGTTTTGCAATACTAATGGCACGATCGCAAGATTCTCTGGACTGACGTTCAATGTCTTCGGCACGTTTCTTAATCTCTTCGACCTGCGCCCTGGTATGCTCGGTTTCCTCTGCCAGCTGCTGTACGGAGGAATTGACTTCGTTTGCGGAAGCCGATACCTCTTCCGTTGCAGCACCGGTATTCGTCATGGCGTCATTGACCTTCATCATGGCGTCACGAATGACTTCAAATCGCTGGCTTAAGTCTGTTGCAACCACATTCAATCTGGAGGATGAATCACTAACCTCATCGGAACCATGTGAAATATTACGAATCACAGAGGAATTGGATTCATACATATAGTTCAATGACTCAGACATCTGACCGATTTCATCCCGTCGATTGACCCGGATTTTTTCAATGGTAAAGTTACCTTGGGCAAGTTCTGCAGCAAACTGTTTTACCGCAATAATCGGCTTTGCAATACCGCCCGCAACCAACCAGATGATAATAACGCAAATCAAAACAGATATGACGCAAATCGGAAGCGTAATCTGTGTCATACGCATAGCAGCAGCGTTGATTTCCGAAGTTTTCATGGTAATCATCAGCTTCCAGTCCACACCCGGAATGGTGCAATAAAACGCACTCTGGTCCCCATAGGTGGTCTCTCCCGCCTCATTACTAATCAGTTCGGAAGCAATGCTGTTAATGCCATCATCCGTATCATCAGCAATATTCATGCTGGAACTGTATTTCTCTTCATCCTCACAATAAATGTAGGTACCATCTGACATGGTAAGAATCGCATGACCGGTCTGTCCCACCTGAATCTGTCCAATTACATCCGAAATGGTACCAAGACTAATATCAACGGTAATACAGCCTAAGAACTTGCCATTCTTAAGAATCGGTGCGGAGCAGCTAGCCATAATTGTACCGGAAGCCGGATCGTAATACGGATCCGTAATATCAGCAGCCACCTCATTCATGCTCTTTGTTTGCGTGTAGTACTCCTGTGAAAAATAGTCGTACTCTGCATTGGAATACTCCCAATCTTCCACAATGGCATTGCCATCACGGTACCAATACGGACCAACGTACTGTTGATCTGCATACGCTTCATCTCCGGTATATACCTTTGGCTCAAACCAAATACCGGAACCTAAAATCAATTCGTTGTTCATTACCGTTTCAGAGAAGATGCCCTTATAGGTTGCCATATCCGTGCTCTGATAGGTATTTCCAACAAGAAAAGCCAGATTCTCACAAGTAATTCGAATTTCCTGCAATTTGCCTTCTACATAGCCGGAATTCGCCTCCAAAACAGCTTCCAATTTCTCAGCAGACTCTGCCTTGATTGCATTACTTGCCAACTGGCCACTGACTAATGCAACCACATTCACGGCAATGATAACAACCGGTAAAATTACAGCCAGTAATCTTCCTTTGATTCCCAACCCCTTCTTGGTAGTCTGCGAAGCAGCAGACTTTGGTGTCTTTTTGCTTGTCTTACCCATAGTCATCTCTCCTTTGCGTACAAAGAATTCAGTAATATCTTATGTCCATTATACTATAAAAATTAGACACATGGCCATGTTTTCTTTCTTTTTAACAAAAATCCTCATTTTTTTCAGTCTTCTCAAGCTAAAAAAAGACTCACGGAGCAACTCCGTGAGTCTTCAAATCGCCTAATAATTATGCGTTAACGATCTTACCAAAGTCTGGCTTCAAGGAAGCTCCACCGATCAAACCACCATCGATGTTTGGCTTGGAAAGAAGCTCTGCAGCATTA
>JAGDAL010000213.1 GCA_017959525.1 Lachnospiraceae bacterium
CGAGGATTTCCTGAATATCCTGGATGCCGCGGTTGGCGGCGTACAGCTCAGAGGCAAGGCGGTTCAGGGTGAAAAGACCATGCTGGATGCCATGATCCCCGCTGTTAATGCCATAAGGCAGAGCGTGACAGACGGCAAGTCCGCTGCGGAATTCCTCTCCGACGGAGTGGCGGCCGCTAAGGAAGGCGTGGAGTACACCAAGACCATCGCAGCTACCAAGGGACGTGCGAGTTACTTAGGAGAACGCTCCATCGGACATCAGGATCCGGGTGCAACTTCATCCACTATCACTTTGGAATGCATTCGTGATTTCATTGCCGGATAAGAGGAGGCGCTATGGTAGGAATTGTCATTGTATCGCATAGTAAAAAGGTGGCAGAGGGTGTTTGCGAACTGGCACTGCAGATGGCAGGAAACAACGACCACATTCTTCCTTGCGGGGGCATGGAAGACGGCAGTATCGGAACAGATGCCGTGCGGATCATGAATGCCATTACGGAGGCTAACACCGGTGACGGCGTTGCAATCTTAGTAGACTTAGGAAGCGGCATTCTTAGCACGGAGACTGCCATCGAACTATTGGAAGAGCCGGTAGAAGCTGTGATTGCGGATGCACCGATTTTGGAAGGTGCTATTGCAGCAGCGGCAGAGGCCGGACAGGGGGCATCACTTTCTGATGTCATTGCAGCAGCGGAGGAAGCGAAGACTTTTTCCAAGAACATGTAAAAAGGGGACCTTAGCAGGAGAGCCTGCTACAAATAAAAAAGTTAAAAAGGGGGAACAAAGAAGTGAAGAAACTAATTAACAACCCGGACAACATCGTAGATGAGATGTTAAACAGTATGGTGCTGGCACATCCGGAATACGTAAAACGCGTGGACGGCTGTGACGTGCTGGTAAGAGCAGGGGGCTCAAAAGGCAAAGTAGCACTGGTATCCGGCGGTGGTTCCGGACATGAGCCGGCACATGGTGGATACGTAGGCAAAGGTATGTTGGATGCTGCGGTAGCAGGTGCAATGTTCACCTCACCGACACCGGATCAGGTCTATGAGGCCATTAAGGCGTGCGATGGGGGAGAAGGCGTACTGCTGGTTATCAAGAATTACACGGGGGATGTAATGAATTTCGAGATGGCAGCAGAGATGGCATCGGACGAAGGCATTCGTGTAGAGCAGGTCATCGTCAATGACGATGTGGCTGTGGAAAACAGTACCTGGACTACCGGACGTCGTGGTATTGCAGGCACCATTTTTGTGCATAAGTGTGCCGGCGCAGCAGCAGAGGCAGGCAAGGACTTGGATGCTGTCAAAGCCGTTGCGGAAAAAGTCATTGCAAATGTGCGCTCCATGGGTATGGCAGTGGCTCCTTGTACCGTACCGTCTGCCGGCAAGCCGAGCTTCGAGTTGGCAGAGGACGAAGTAGAAATCGGTATGGGTATCCACGGCGAGCCGGGAACCCATAGAGAGAAGATTCGCTCTGCAGAGGATACCACCAATCATCTGTTGGATAAGATTTTGGCAGAGGGCATCTACAACAAGGGCGACAAGGTGGCTGTTATGGTAAACGGCCTTGGTGGAACACCGTTACAGGAGCTCTATGTATGCAACAAGGCTGTTGCTGAACGTTTGGAAAAAGAAGGCATTACCATTGCCAAGACCTTCGTAGGTAACTACATGACCTCCATCGATATGGAAGGTTATTCCGTATCCTTGCTGAAATTGGATGCAGAGTTGGAAGGATATGTGAATGCAACTGCAGATACACCTGCGTTTAAAATGTTGTAAATCATACAGAACTTGGCCCCGTCGGTATGGATCCGGCGGGGTGCTTTTTTGCATCCCATTGTGCTAGAATAGGGAATATAAAGTTTTGGGAGGAATGACTCATGTTTGAAAAACTGAAAAAGATACGTCTCCATGTGAGCTTGTCTGCACTGTTAACCGTGGCACTTGGAATTGTGATTATGCTAAACCCAACCTCCACCGTGCTCTTAATTGCCAAGGCAGTGGGTACCATTATTCTGATTGTTGGTGCGATTATGATTCTAGGAGGACTCTTTGATTCCGACGGAACCAGAATGGGCGGCATTGCAGTGGGTGCTATCATTGCGATTATCGGTGCCTGGGTTTTGATGAGCCCGGAGAAGGCGGCAGCCATTATTCCTGCAGTTGTGGGTGTGATTATGATCTTACAGGGTGTGG
Source organism: Lachnospiraceae bacterium (assembly GCA_017959525.1). GTDB lineage: Bacteria > Bacillota > Clostridia > Lachnospirales > Lachnospiraceae > XBD2001. Next base: position 2,202 of record JAGDAL010000213.1, read on the forward strand.
AAAATATGGAATTGGCATTCAGTGCCAAGAAAGCCCGCGGACGTCGCTGGGGGATTAGCCTCTTAGTGGCTGTGGTGAACATCGCCCTTGGTGTACTTTGCATTACCACCGGTCTTGGCGTGGTTAGTGTCGGCATGATCTTCGTAGGCGGTATGCTGGTCTTCAACGGCCTCTCTTCTATGGTGGTGGTACACCGTGTAAACTCTGCGGAACGCCAGGCAGTTATTGATGTAGAAGCGCGTGTAACCGATGAGGACGACTATATTTAATAAATAAAAAGATGATTTGGCGCAGGTTGTAAACCACCTGCGCTAATTTTTTTGAAAAAAATTTTCAATAAACAGAATATAACAGTTGACAATAGTTCTAAACTGTTATATGGTGTTTATAGAAAAAGTACTTTTTGCAACCCAAAGGAGTAGCAGATGAAGATTATTATTAATACTTCTTCCATGGTGCCAATCTATGAACAAATAGTAGAAGTCATCAAGCGCGAGATAGCATCCGGAGGATTAGAGGCAGATGCGGCACTTCCTTCTGTACGCACCCTGTCTAAGGAACTGAAGATCAGTGCTCTTACAGTGAAGAAGGCCTATGACCAGTTAGAGTCGGACGGACTTGTGACCACGGTTCACGGCAAGGGAACCTTTGTGAAGGGATTGAATCCGGGGTTGATTCGGGAAGAGCAGTTGAAGGAGTTGGAGGGCGACATGGCCCTTATGGTGGACAAGGCCAAGCGATACGGCATCTCCACCGAGGAATTGTTGGAAATTTTTCAAATGGTGACAGAGGATTAAGTTATGTTAGAGATTCAAGGATTACAAAAACAGTATAAGAACTTCCGCTTACAGGTATCCTTAGAGGTACCGGATGGCGCCATCATCGGTCTGGTAGGACAGAACGGTGCCGGTAAGAGTACCACGTTTAAGGCAATCTTGGGACTGATTTGTCCGGATGGCGGAGTAATTATGGCTGACGGAGTAGATATTACCAAGGAGAGCGCGAAGGATGCGGTTGCCAGAAAACAGAACATCGGCGTTGCCTTATCCGATTCCGGATTCTCCGGTTATATTACCGCAGAGGACGTATGCAAGATTTTAAAGGGTATGTATCAGCACTTCGATGCGCACAAGTTCCAAGAGGCTTGTCAGCGGTTGGAGCTTCCGATGGATAAGAAGATTAAGGAACTCTCCAATGGTAACCGGGCGAAGCTGAAGGTAATTTCCGCCTTGTGTCATGATGCCAAGTTCATCATTTTGGACGAGCCGACGGCGGGTTTAGACGTGGTTGCAAGAGATACGGTGTTGCAGTTGTTACGTGACTATATGGAGGAACATCCGGGTAGCAGCATTTTGATTAGCTCCCACATCTCTTCCGATTTGGAAGGATTGTGCGACTCCCTCTACATGATTAACCAGGGCGAGATCATCCTGCACGAAGATACGGATGTGCTGTTATCCGAATATGCCGTACTGAAGCTGTCGGAAGAGGCCTATGCTTCCTTGGATAAGAGCCATGTATTAAAGAGCAAGAAGGAGAACTTCGGCTATGCGTGTCTCACCAACGAGAAGCAGTATTATGTGGAGAATTATCCGGAGATTGTCATTGAGAACGGTAACATTGATGATTTGATTATGATTATGGCATTGGGAGGACAATAGGATGAAGGGATTATTTATCAAAGATTTATTGATTTTGAAGAGCCGGAAGCAATTGTTCCTGGTGGTTGGATTTTTGGCAATCATGTATGCATTCCTTGGGATGCACGCCTTTGCTATGCAGTTCTTGGGACTTTTAGGTGCGTCCTCTGTTGTGAGTACCCTGTCCTATGATTTTATGGATAACGGAGGCACGTTCCTCTTTGCCCTTCCGTTTACCAGACGACAGTACCTGGCGGAAAAATACCTCATATCCATCGGTGGTGGCGTAGTTGGTATATTGATTGGACTTTTGGTCGTGGCTGCCGGTGTGGCCACCGGCAATCCGATTTCCGGAGATGAGCTGGTTACATATCTGACCGTTGGGGTTTTGATTGCGAATTTTATGGTATGTTTTATGATTCCGTTGGAAATCAAATTCGGTGCAGAGCAGAGCCGTACCGCCATGTTCGCCGTACTTGCCTGCGTATTGATTATTGCCGTATTGGTAGCGAAGATTCTTCCGGAAGCGGTAGTAGCAAGACTTGTGGTATTCTTCCTTGGCTTGTCGGATGTACAGATTATTGCGGGAATCGTAGTGATTTGCTTAGCGCTGCTTGGCATCTCCGTGTTCCTTTCCAACCTGTTTATTAAGAAAAAAGAATTCTAAAACCTGACCTCCTTCTTTCTAAAAATTCTGAAAATAGTCTATAAAAAGCATTACCATCAGATAATACTGTGGTATAATGGGACTAGCTTCAAATAGAAAAGAAGGGGGTCATTTTTATGTACGATTACATTACCATTGAGCGTCAGTACGGAAGCGGTGGACAAGCA
>JAGDAL010000214.1 GCA_017959525.1 Lachnospiraceae bacterium
CACGATGACTTCGGAATTGTCATGATAGAACCAATAGATGGCGTCCTTCACATCTGCGATGGCATCACGGGTTAACTTCACATCGCCGGTCTCTGCACAGTCCTGCTCGATGCAGCCGTAGATCTGGACGTAGAGCTCACACCACATCACAATCAAATCCAGTCTGCCCTCAGCCAGCCATGCATTCATTGCCATCATGTCTGCATATACGGCGGATAAAATACCACCCAAATCCTCGCCTAAGTCGGTAACGGCCTTGGCCGGGTTCAAATAACTCTTGTCATAGTTCTCCGGTAATTGATGGAAAAACAACTTTTTCTGGATATTTTTCCAATCCTCTTCGGAAGCGGAGAACTTCTTCTCTCCATGATAATATGAATTGTAACGGTAGATACTACGTACGTAGTCCGTTACTTCTTTGAAGAACGGTACGAATTCCGCCGGGATTGCATCTGCATCCGGAATCTGCGGAATACGCTCATGTAATAAGTCCAGTCTCTCCAATAAATCCTTGGATTCCTGATAAAAAAATGTGTCTCTCATAGTCTCTCCTATCCAATCACAAGACCGGCAACATAGATTCCGATCCATACCACGAAGGCAATGGACGGAATAATGATTCCCATCAGTCTGGATTGTCTGTTATACGTTTGATTCCGGAAGATTCCTGCTCCCACAAAAAAACTGCCCATGGCGGCAAGAAGTGCTAAAAAGCTTATCCCGCCGGCAAGTGGTGGCGTATTCCCTGCAACGGAAACCGACCACAGCAAAACGCCCACGCAGACCACTAAGGATCCGCCGGCCACGCCTGCTGCCACATAGGCTTTGGTGGAAAAAGGCTTCTTCGGTTCTCCGGTATTGCGCCTTTTTCTTCTATTCATGTGTTACTCTCCTATAGATGAGATTCCCCAGGCGAAACAGGCCATAGCCCAGTATCGTTCCTAAGGTATTTAGAATGACGTCGTCCACATCGCAACTGCCCAGTCCGGTCTGTAACTGGATGACCTCCACCACCGCACTAAACAGGCATCCCATCAAAAGAATAATGATCGGATGATGTTCTTCCTTCCGCCAGAACAGCGGAACCAAAAATCCAAAAGGGACGAACAACAGCACATTGCCGAGTAAATTAAGGAGCACCGCAGGCATCCCCAGCTGGTTGGCATAGAGGATGTACCGGCGAATCTCATGAAACGGAATCAGGTTATACTCCATGGAGTGACTACCGTCCCGGCCTAAGGCTTCAGCAAAAAACAAACCGTAGGCCAGTACCGCTAAGTAAACGGTGAATGCCACAATTTTCAGTATGAACTTAATCCTGTGCTCCGTACTCTTCGTAATATGCATCAATTGCTTCCTTCAACTTATCATCTATGATAATCTCGCCCTTGTAAGGCTTGTTGTATAAACATTCAACAACGTCTGCCATGGTTACAATTGCGGTTGTTTCCATGCCAAACTCCTCGCTGATCTCACGCAGCGCGCTCTTGGTACCCTGTCCACGTTCCATACGGTCCACAGATACCACAAGTCCCAACACATCCACATCACCCTGTGCCTTAATAATCGGATAGGTCTCATGGATGGAGGTGCCTGCAGTCGTCACGTCCTCGATAATAATGGCACGATCGCCATCCTGCATTGGGCTTCCGAGAAGGATGCCCTTATCGCCGTGGTCCTTCACCTCTTTGCGATTGGAACAATACTTAATGTCCTTGCCGTATTCCTGGCTGATGGCAATGGTCGTTGCAACGGTCAACGGAATACCCTTATATGCCGGTCCGAACAACACATCAAAATCGGTACCGAACTTATCGTTGATTGCCTTCGCGTAATACTCGCCAAGCTTAGCAAGCTGTGCACCGGTACGATAGAAGCCCGTGTTTACGAAAAACGGGGTCTTACGTCCGCTCTTGGTTACGAAGTCGCCGAACTTCAAAACCTGGCAATCAATCATAAAATGAATAAACTCTTCCTTATACTGTTCCATGGATTCCTCCTAATTCATAACGCATTATAACATAAAACCTAGTGTACCGCCCCAACAATATCCAAAGCGGAAGCAATCCCCTTACGATCCCAGTAAGCTTCCATCCCTTCGATGATATCAATGGTGGCATGTGGATTGTAAAAATTCGCCGTACCAACAGAGACGGCACTTGCTCCGGCAAGCATCATCTCTACCGCATCCTGCCAGGTAGCGATACCGCCCATACCGATAATCGGAATAGAGACCACCTGTGCGGTCTGGTAAACCATACGTACCGCAATCGGATGTACCGCCGGACCGCTCATGTCACCGGTCTTATTGGCAAGTAAGAAGCTCTGACGCTCTACATCAATCTTCATTCCCGTTAAGGTATTGATCATAGAAAGTACATCTGCTCCGCCGGCCTCAGCTGCCTTGGCAATCTCGGTAATGTCCGTAACATTCGGACTTAACTTCATGATAATCGGCTGCTTGGCTTCCTTCTTGATGGCCTTGGTAATTTCTTCCACCATCTTGGGATTGGTGCCAAAAGCAATGCCGCCTTCGGATACATTCGGGCAGGAAATATTGATTTCCAACAAATCCGCACTGCTATCCTGCAGACGACGCACCACGTTTAAGTACTCTTCGGTGCTGTGACCGCAGACGTTGACGATTTTTACCGTATCATAATCATCCAAAAACGGAAGGTCCCGCTCCAAGAAGGTATCGATGCCCGGATTCTGCAATCCGATGGCGTTCAGCATACCGCCGGCTACTTCCGCAATACGCGGTGTGGCATTACCGGTCCACGGATGGTCCGCAACACCCTTGGTTACCACTGCACCAAGGCGATTCAAATCTACATATTCGCTATATTCCATGCCGCTTCCGAAAGTTCCGGATGCGGTCATGACAGGGTTCTTCAGTGTGATTCCCCCTAAGGTTACTCTCATATCTGCCATTAGA
>JAGDAL010000215.1 GCA_017959525.1 Lachnospiraceae bacterium
GAAGCCTGGAATGGGTTGCACTGTCCATCATAGTTCCAGTTCTGAGCAAGTAACTCTTCCAATGCCCACTTGTTGCAGTCAAAGCCCATTACGATAACGTCTTTGCCAACACCGTGAGAGATACCAGCTGCATCAAGAGCTGCAACAGCACCCTTAGCCATATCATCGTTCTCAGCGTAGATTACGTTGAATTCCTTACCAGCGTCGATCTGAGACTGAACGATCTGCTGAGCCTTCTCTGCGTTCCACTCAGCGGTCTGCTGTGTTACGATTTCCCAATTGCTTTCTGCAGCAACCTTCTCATCCAAAGCACCGGAACGTCCCTGCTGAGCAGCGGATCCCATAACACCCTGAATGTGGATTACCTTGTAGCTATCTAAGCCCTGGCCTGCAAGCCAATCAACAGCGGTCTTACCTTCCTTGTCCATGTCGGATACGATGGAAGCATCATAGAGGCTCTCATCTGCATCGATGGTACGGTCGAATAAGATTACATGAATTCCAGCGTCCTTAGCATCCTGCAATACGCTGTCCCATCCTGCTGTATCAGCTGCGGACAGAAGTAAGTAATCAACGTCATCCTGGATGAACTGCTGAGCTGCCTGAATCTGCTCATCGTTCTTCAAGCTGTAAGCGAAGGAAGCGTCATAGCCGTTCTCCTTGGTGAACATTGCCTTCAAATCAGCATCGTTTGCGGTACGATATCCGGACTCGTTTGGATCGTTGTTAATGATACCAACTTTGATTAAGTCTCCGGATGGAGCTGCCTCTGTAGTCTCAGCGGTCTCGGTCTGTGCGCCGTCATCTGCAGCCGGAGCAGCTTCCCCACCGCCATTACCACAAGCTACAAGGCCCATGGTCATTGTTGCTGCCATTAACATTGTTAACAGTTTCTTCTTCATTTTTAACCCTCCTTAGGTTCTCTAGTTTTGGGTGATCCCCTGTTGATTCAAATCATAGACTAGGAGGGTTAAAATTGACATGGAGAAAAAAACGGTATGTGTTGGATTTTTTATTTTGATTTTTTCTCGGTTGGATTTTCTACGATTTCGGTTAAAATTTTCGGGAGACGGACCACAACCACCGTTCCTTTTTCATATTCACTGGCAATCTGTAATCCGTACTCGTCTCCGAAATTCAGACGGATACGCTCATTGACGTTATATAATCCGTAGAGTTCCTGCTCTGCGGGAGATTGCTCAGACAAGCCCTTGCGGACAGATTCTAAGAGCTCCGGCGTCATACCGATGCCGTCATCCGATACCTCTATATAGAAGGCATTCTTATCCTCATGTCCCCGCAGGGTGATTTTCCCACCGCCACGCTTATTCTTAATGCCATGATACAAGGCATTCTCTACAAGCGGCTGCAAGGTAATCTTCGGCACCCGATAAGCGAATAATTCTTCCGGCACCAAAATCTCATAATCCAAAATATCCCGATAGCGAACTTGTTGGATTTCCAAATAACTGCGGACATGCTGCAAGTCTTCGCGGATGGTGACGATTTCCTTGCCTCGGTTTAAGGAGGTACGGAAAAAATCCGACAGAGATCCTACCATCTGAATGACCTGCTTCTGGTTCCCGGCCTCTGCCGACCAGACAATGGCACCCAGGGTGTTATACAAGAAGTGCGGATTGATCTGGGCCTGCAACAGCTCAAACTCTGCCTTCCGCAGTTGTCGCTGCTCTGCCCGCACCTGCTGCTCAATCGGTTCTGTAATGCTGATTGGAACGAAAATAGAAATGAAAATAATGGACAACACCAGTAAAGCGAAGATGGCAATGGAAATCCGCATGATGCGAAGCACATGCACTCGGTTCTCTTCCTGGGCAGTCTGCAATTCCCGGTTCTCATAATAGATGTACTCATTGATGGTCTCTTGGACCAAGGTGGTTACAATCTGAACGTCGTTCTCCCAGATCACCATGTTCTCTTCGTAGCGGTCCTCCCGCTCCAAGTTGGCAAGAATGCGTTCATGATAGGTCTGCAAGTTATCTAGGTATCTGGCTGCACTCTCTAAACGCTTTCGGTTACTGGTGGTATCCGTATACTGCTCCAGTCCCGTAACCACGCGTCTTGCCTCCTGTAACAGGGACGGAAGCTTGGAGTCCTCCGGTGTTTTATTTCCAACAATCAAAAGATAGGTTTCGTAGTCATAATCATTTTTGAAATCCAAACTAAACTCGCTGGCACTTACCACCGAGTTCAACATGGTCTCATAGCGTTCATTGGTCTGCCAGAGGTTGTAAAAAATATAGATTAAGAACAAAACAATCGGAATCAACAGAAACAGGTAAGAGATTCGAATCTGTAATGCCAATCGGGAATGTTCTTTCGCGCTATGCTTTCTGCTCATTGCATCCCCTCTTTATCAAGTCCCCCGATACTGGGTTGGCGTCATTCCCTGGGCCTTCTTGAAGGCATAGGAAAAATAGTGGGCATCCTTGTAACCCACCAGCATGGCAATCTCACTGCTCTTCTTGCCGGTACAGCGTAGTAACTCCTTGGCTTTTTTGATGCGGTAATCCGTTAAGTACTTAATAAACGGCTGACCGGTCTGCTGGCGGAAGACCGCACTTAAATGATTTGGAGAGAAGTTCACATGAGATGCTAACACGTTCAGAGAGAACTCCTCCTCCATGTAATGCTCTTCAATATAGGCAATGGCTTCCTGCACCACATCGTAGTAGCGGTCCTTGGAGATATCTTCCCTTAGTTGCAGTGCCGTCTCTACGATCCGCTTCATATAAGCCACCGCCGTCTCCTCATTGGC
>JAGDAL010000216.1 GCA_017959525.1 Lachnospiraceae bacterium
ATAAAGTTATGAGAAGCATAAAGGCTATGCTTGCCCTCATCATGATTCGGATCATCGGAATTGTGACTGGTGTATAACCAGCCGCGCTTGTTAATGCCACGTACGTTCTCGCCCAATCCATAGACGATTTCGTCCGCATCCAGGTCCGTTGCAAAATTCAGAGCAAAACGGTCATCGGAATAGACCTGTAATTCGCTCATGGCTTCTGCACTAATCTCCGGCTTATCAAGTACTGCTTCTGTCTCAATCGGTTGTCCGAATACATATCTTCTCATGTGTTTCCCTCTTTATCTACTTTTTTAGAATATCTTCTGCGTTTTTGATGCGCTCCGGAGTCGGCGGATCTACATCCTTCAAGCTGTAGGAAATCCCCATCTCCTCATACTTGAACGTACCAAGGGTATGATACGGCAATACCTCTACCTTGTCTACATTGGATAAGGTATCGATAAACGCTCTCGTCTCTTTCAAATACGCATCATCATCCGTAATTCCAGGAACCAAAACATGACGAATCCAGATTGGCTTGCCGATAGAATCCAGATAACGGGCGCAATCCAAAATGTTCTCATTGCCATGTCCGGTTAACTTCTTATGTTCTGCGGAATCGATATGTTTGATATCCAACAATACCAAATCTGTACTCTTCATCAAGCGCTCGAACTTGGCAAACCATTCACCTTCTCTGGTAAACGGCTGAGCGGATGTATCCAGGCAGGTATTGATGCCCTGTGCCTTGGCCATCTCGAACAGCTCAATCAAAAAGTCGATCTGCAACAATGCTTCTCCACCACTTACGGTGATACCGCCGTCCTTACGCCAATAACTCTTATAACGCAGGGCCTTCTTCAGAAGTTCATCGGCAGTCATTTCTTCTCCGCAATTTTTCTCCCAAGTATCCGGGTTGTGACAATAACGACAACGCATATCACATCCTTTTAAAAAGATGAGAAAACGTACGCCCGGTCCGTCTACTGAACCAAAACTCTCTGTCGAATGAATATATCCTTTGATCATATCTACTCCACTTCTAACTGAATTAACAACAACACACATTATAGTAGAAAAGGCCGGGGTATAAAACCCCGACCTTGTTCTTTGTGAAAAGTATATATCGGTAGAAATTACATTCTATCGTGGCATGTACGATTGATTACGTCTAACTGCTGCTCACGAGTCAAGTCGATGAACTTAACAGCGTATCCGGATACACGGATAGTGAAGTTAGCGTACTCAGGCTTCTCAGGATGCTCCATAGCGTCCTTCAACTTCTCAACACCGAATACGTTAACGTTCAAGTGATGTGCTCCGCGATCGAAGTAACCATCTAAAACGTTAGCAAGATTTGCCTTACGCTCATCATCATCATGGCCAAGTGCGCCAGGATTGATGGTCTGAGTATTGGAAATACCATCCAATGCATACTCATAAGGAAGCTTAGCAACGGAGTTCAAGGAAGCAAGAAGACCGTTCTGCTCAGCGCCGTATGCAGGGTTTGCACCAGGTGCGAATGGCTTGTAAGCCTCACGTCCATCAGGAAGTGCACCGGTAGCCTTACCGTATACTACGTTAGAAGTAATGGTAAGAATAGAGGTAGTAGGCTCAGAATCACGATAGGTATCGTACTTCTCGATCTTGCTCATGAAGGTCTTTAACAACCAAACAGCGATCTCGTCAGCACGCTCATCGTCGTTACCATACTTAGGGAAGTCTCCGTCGATCTTGTAATCAACAGCAACACCTTCCTCATCACGTACTACAGAAACCTTAGCGTACTTGATAGCGCAAAGGGAATCTACTACGTGAGAGAATCCTGCAATACCGGTAGCGAATGTACGACGTACATCAGTATCGATCAAAGCAAGCTCAGCTGCTTCATAGTAATACTTATCATGCATGTAGTGGATCAGGTTCAGGATATTTACGTATAATCCTGCCAACCAATCTAACATCATGTCATACTTATGCATAACTTCATCGAAGTCCAGAACATCACCGGTGATTGGTGCGTACTCAGGACCTACCTGCATGTGCTTGCCGTCCTTGGTCATGAACTTCTCGTCCTTACCACCGTTGATAGCGTAAAGTAAGCACTTAGCAAGGTTTGCACGAGCACCGAAGAACTGCATTTCCTTACCGGTCTGTGTAGCGGATACACAGCAGCAGATGCTGTAGTCATCGCCCCAGATTGGACGCATAACATCATCGTTCTCGTACTGGATAGAGCTTGTTGTAACAGAGATCTTAGAAGCGTAAAGCTTGAAGTTCTCAGGCAACTGGCTGGTGTAAAGTACAGTAAGGTTCGGCTCTGGGGATGGTCCCATGTTCTCCAAGGTATGTAAGAAACGATAATCGTTCTTAGTAACCATGTGACGTCCGTCCATACCAAGACCAGCAACTTCCAAAGTAGCCCATACCGGATCACCGGTGAAGAGCTCGTTGTAAGAAGGAATACGAGCGAACTTAACCATACGGAACTTCATAACCATATGATCGATCAACTCCTGAGCCTCAGTCTCAGTCAAAGTACCTTCCTTCAAATCTCTCTCAATATAGATATCCAAGAAAGTGGAGATACGTCCTACGGACATAGCAGCACCGTTCTGGGACTTGATAGCTGCAAGGTAACCGAAGTATAACCACTGAACAGCCTCACGAGCGTTCTTAGCAGGCTTGGAAATATCGAAACCATAGATCTCAGCCATTTCCTTCATTGCACGAAGTGCACGAATCTGCTCAGAAATCTCTTCACGCTGACGAATAACAGCATCAGTCATAACACCGCATCCGCAGTTAGCCTTGTCCTCTTCCTTCTTAGCGATCAAGAAGTCAATACCGTACAAAGCAACACGACGATAATCGCCGACGATACGTCCACGACCATAGGTATCCGGAAGACCGGTTACGATGTGGCTGTGACGAGCAGCTCTCATCTCAGGAGTATAAGCATCGAATACTGCCTGGTTGTGAGTCTTGTGATATTTAGTAAAAATCTCGTGGAAACGAGGATTTGGAGTATAACCGTAAGTGGTGCAAGCCTCCTCAGCCATCTTAATTCCACCGAATGGCATGAATGCTCTCTTCAGAGGCTTATCGGTCTGAAGACCAACAACCTTCTCGAGATCCTTCATCTCTTCGTTGATGTATCCAGGGCCATAAGCAGTAATGCTGGAAACCACCTCAGTCTCCATATCAAGGACACCCTTGTTGGCACGCTCAGCTGCCTGCAATTTCTGTAATTAACCCCAAAGCTTATCGGTAGCCTCAGTAGGTCCAACTAAGAAGTCTTCATTACCGTCATACTGGGTGTAGTTTCTCTGGATGAAGTCACGGACGTTGACATCTTCATTCCAATGTCCGTCTTCAAATCCACGCCATTCTTCTCTAGACATAAGTTCCTCCTAAATAAAAATTGGTATACAATATACGTTAGTCTATTCTAACGTTCTGCTAAATAGTATACGTGACAGAATAAGGTAGTGTCAATGCAGATTCGTTAAAAAATTATCATGTATTTTAATTTATACAAAAGCTGCATATTGTATTCGTCAGAACTGCACAAAAAAATCCCGCAACGTACCTATTTCGTCGCAGGATTTCATTTATATAGCCTTATTTTTACACAATCATCTCGTAGTTCACGACACTGTGATATTTACCAAATTTGAATCCACACTCGTGGAGCACTCCGCTACAGGAGAAGCCCAATTCTTCATGCAAATGAATGCTGCCCACGTTGTCTTCGGTAATAACGGAAACAATTGCATGGGTTTTCTCATCCGCTTTTGCCTGTGCAATCAACTCTTCCATCAGCTTACGGCCCACACCGTTCTTGCGATGTTCCCGCTCCACATACACACTCAACTCAACGGTAGAATCGTATGCTTCATGGCTGCGATAAGAAGATAAACAACCGTATCCTGCGATCACACCGTCCTCTTCCGCTACAATCATCGGATGATTCTTAATGTTGTGTTCGAAGAGCCATTTCTTGCCCTCTTCCATACCCATCGGAATCAGGGTAAAAGTCACGTTGGTGTTCTCCACCTCGTAGTTGTATATATCCAGGATCTCAGGTAAGTCGTTCACGTTTGCCTTGCGGATTTCCATAGTCTGTGCCTCCATCTTAAGCAATAATAAAGGGATGGCTTTCACCATCCCCATGTGCTATTTTAATCATCCCATTCCCCAAAGGCAAGAAAAAAATCAATACAGCTTCCTGGTAAGGTCATAGGAGTAATGATACTGTCCTGCATGCACCTGATAGCGTTGCCCGTCCAAGAGTTGGATGATGGCATCGGTGTTGGATGGGATGTCAAAATCATACGCGTATCCTTCGGCTGTTTTTTCCCAATGAACCTTCACCATGCCATATGGACTGTTGTACTCGAAATCACAGAAGTCCAATCCGCCGCCCGGAATCGGTGCGATGTAGAAGGTATACGGCTGCATGATACGTACGCCCGCAATATCTTCGATGGCAAACAGCACGCCCGTGGCGGATGCGCAGTGATTCATGGATCGCGGCAGTGGATGATTCATATCATCGTAACCCACGAAGCGTTCCCATGCGGTGGTTGCCCCTTGTTCAATCTGGGTTAACCAACCCGGTGCCGCCACATTCAAAAGCACCCGATAAGCCGTCTCATCATATCCATACTCTGCCAGCATTTTCAGAAGGTACGGCGTGGTATATAGGCCTGTTCCCACACGATAATTTCCTTCCTCAACCATGCGATTCAAATCTCTTGCAATAATGGCACGTTCTGCCGCCTCATCCGTAAGTCCGAGGCTTAAGGCACGAACCAACGGCGCCTGTCGCTTTTCTTCTTTGTGATGATGGGTATCCGTCATATAATGCATGCGATACGCACGATGTGCGCCGTGACAAATTTCGTAGCTCTCATCCGCTTCATCATCGTCTTCCAGCTCATCCATCAAATAGCCCAATTGCTCCATGGATGCCGACGTAATCGCCGCATTCAATTCCTGACGCGGACGCATAACCACCGGGTTATCTCCCAGTGCATCTTCTCCTTCCGGATCCGACCATTCGCCCCACTGCATACCGGACTCCACAATGTATTGGTTATACGGCGTCTTCGGCAACAGACAGCTCTGCACCTTATTCCGCAGCGGATGATTTTTCGGCAGATTGTAAATGGACTTATCCTCACCACAAGCCAGAACAAACCGCTTCCACTCTGTTAAGGTATCCTTGTATCGCTCCGCAAATCCCGGATCTCCGTAGAGCATCCACATGCGGTAACAGATGGCTACGGCCACGTCTGCCCATCCCACCAAACCGTTTAGTGCTTCCTTACCGGTCTGGTCCGAATCCGGTGGGCAAATGTTGTTAATACAACCATTTCCACGTTGCCCGTCAGCAATATCTCCCATCCATTTATCATAGAATGCCGCCGTGTCTGCCAAGTAAGCAGCTGCCGGCAGGAAAATATAGGCATCTCCCGTATGGGCACTGCGACTACCTGCTGCACTGTCCGTCGGCACACTGACAAAATTACTCTTCATGGTCCAGCGGGCATTGTATATCCACTGGTTCACATACTTATTCGAGGTTCGAAGGAACAGGGTTCCATAATCCAAATCGGAATACACCGCAATGCC